>JAGDBK010000068.1 GCA_017959065.1 Clostridia bacterium
GTACTGGGAATACACCGGTGCCAGAAAACAGTCTCTTCTACCGTATTTTTCAAACAGTATAAGTGCATCATACAGTTCCGGCTCTATCTCGATCTCCCTGTTTGCGCTGTGATTGACAGCATACAGATTCGATACGTCTTCATATTCCCTGTCCGGAGAAAAGATCCTGAACGCCTTTCTTGCTGCTTCGTTGTAGATATTGGTGATCCTGCTTTTCTCCGAGCCCGCAAATGACCGGGGGACGACATACTTAAACACGAAGTCTATTGCGGACGAATCATCGTCAGAACCCGAAATCTCGATCTCGTTCCATCCCGCGTCGCCGTTAACGAGCCCCATTATTCCGTAAGTGATCGCGCCGATAGCTATTATTAGGAAGATCGAAGCAAACACTATCCGCAATGCCGGATGACTGATTTCCGCTTCTATATTGTCTTCCTGCTTTTTTTTGAACGGAAACATAACCAGTCCTCCAAAAAACGGAAGAACGCTGCACATTATAGAAAGCACAGCGTTCTGATTCCCTTACTAAAGAGTAGCTATAAATAATAAGATCATAAACAGCAACGAAACTGCACCTATGGTGATCAGACTGGCCAACGCTCCTTTTTTGCAGGCTTTGTAGTTGCGGATATAATTTTTCCCGCGGAAAATAAACGCGGCTATCAGTCCAGGAATCGGAAGCAGGAACGACAGGATAACGAGCCAGATGCTTCCTGTGTCATATTTCGGCCTGGTGAGAATATAGTTTGCACCGGACAGATCCGCGGCCTTGACTCCCTCGGCCCTTTTCTCCTCTTCCTTCCGCTTCTTTTCTTCCTCTGAAAGAATAGTGATCGGCTTCAGCGGTACATTGGCCTCTCTCTGTTCCTTGTATTTCCTGATCTCCTCCTGGTTTCCGTAGATCCAGTGATCGTGCCCGATATTTACCAGCTCGGGCTTGTCTGTCGAGTAGTCATGGATGGAAGGATCATATGTATACAGATGCTTGTTCTTCTCAAGGATCGGGTCCGGAATGGGTATCGCCGAAATAAGCGAATGAGTATAAGGATGAAGCGGGAAATTAAACAACTCGTCCGTACCCGCTATCTCCACGATGTTCCCCTTGTATATTACCGCGATCCTGTCTGAGATATATCTGACTATCGACAGGTCGTGAGCAATAAACAAATACGATACGCCGCGCTCCTCCTGGAACTTTTTCAGTAGGTTGAGGACCTGCGCTCTGATAGACACATCCAGTGCGGAGATCGGCTCGTCGGCAATCACAAGCTCCGGCTCCATAACCATCGCGCGGGCCAGGCCTATCCTCTGTCTCTGTCCTCCGGAAAACTCATGCGGGTACCTCGTAAGGTGTTCCTTGAGAAGCCCGACCTCGTCTATCATTTCCTCAACTTTTCTGACCCGGTCTTTTTCGTTTTCGTAAAGATGGAAGTTATAAAGTCCTTCGGAAATAATATAGTCGACTGTTGCGCGCTCGTTCAGAGAAGCTGCCGGATCCTGAAAGACCATCTGGATGTTCCTGATGACTTCTCTGTCCAGAGCTCTCGATATTTTGCCGGAAATCCTCTTGCCTTTGTAAAGGATCTCACCTGCCGCGCAGGGATTGACTCTGATGACCGCCCTGCCGACCGTTGTCTTACCGGAACCCGATTCACCGACCAGCGAGAAGATCTCTCCCCTGTAAATATCGAAGCTGGCATTTTTCACCGCCCTGACGGCATTGCTGCCTTTCCCGAAGGTAATATCGACATTCTTGACTTCAAGGAGCTTTTCTCTTCCGTTTTCGTCAACCGGTCCGTGCTCGGGCAGTATGCGTCCTCTGCTGCGGGAGGATTTTTCTGTATTCTTATCCATTATCTTTCTCCTCCCTAAATGTTGAACGCTTCAATGAGCTTGCCGTGTATGTCTTTTATTATTTCGGGCTTTTCAGTCTGGGGAGCCCTTGGATCAAGCAGCCAGGTTTTTGCCCAGTGTGTCTCGCTGACTTTAAAGAGCGGGGGCTCCGCGAGAGTATCCACTTTCAGGCAGTAGGGGTTACGGGGTGCAAAGGCGTCTCCGACAATTTTGTTGTACAGAGACGGCGGAGTTCCCGTGATCGAATACAGCTTCATGCCTTTCTGAGCAAGCTGAGGGAGAGAGGAAAGAAGCGCCCATGTGTAGGGATGCTTCGGGTCGTAGAAAACCTCATCTACTTTCCCCAGTTCAATAAGCTGACCGGCATAGAGCACGGCAACTCTTTCAGCAACGTTAGCCACCACGCCCAGATCATGGGTGATGAACACTATCGTATAATTGTATTCCTTCTGAAGAGCTTTAATCAGTTCAAGTATCTGCGCCTGGATGGTAACATCAAGAGCAGTGGTAGGCTCGTCGCAGATAAGTATTTTGGGCTGGCACGAAAGAGCTATCGCTATAACTATCCTCTGCCTCATTCCTCCGGAATACTGGAACGGATAGTCATCGAAACGCTGGTCGGCATTCGGTATTCCCACCTGGTACATAAGCTTTAGCGCTCTCTGACGCGCCTCAGCCTCGGAACAGTTCTGGTGCTTCAGTATGGTTGAAGTGATCTGTTTCCCGATCGTGATGATGGGGTTAAGGCTGGTCATGGGATCCTGGAACACGGTCGCTATCTTGTTGCCGCGGATCTTTTCCCAGTCTTTCGGATATTTTATCTTTGCAAGGTCAAGCACACAGCGTCCGTGAAGGGTGTTTTCATTTTCGTCTGTGTAATTGACTCTAAGCACATTGCCGCTGTAAACATTTTCGCGAACTGTTTCGTCGCCTATGTCCTCGCCCATTTTCATGGCCTTTTTGAAAGATCTGAGCAATGTGTTGATGCCTTTTATCCTTCTGAAGAAACTGTATCTTCCTACAGAAAGATATAATTCTTTGGCCACTTCCAGGTTTCTGGCAGTCTTTTCTTCGGTTATTTCTGCGGAAATCTCAGATTTGTATGCTTTTTTGAGTTCCGCCATTTTTTTCGAATATTCCCTGTTGTATTCAATATTATTTGACAGGTCTTTTTTTCTGGCCGAGATCAGAGCACGTCTTTCCTTTTCGAGATTTTTAATCTCTTCCTCATATTTTTTGATCTCCGCCTCGGTCTTGTCTATCTGTTCCTTGTCTGCTTTTCTGTCGAGGGTCTGCTTGAAATTTCCGGCCTCAGTAAGTTTGTACTTCAGATCGGAGATGGCATCGTTTATCCGGACATCGTCTTCGTCGGAAATGATCTTTTTTGATTTCCGCTCGGATTTAAGCCCGATCATCGCCTTGTACGTCTCGCCGCCGTTCTCAAAACTGGAATAGCTGTCGAGCTTGTTGGCAATGTGCTTGACCGCGAATTTGCCGAATCTGCCCAAAGTGACTGAGGTGTCGGCAAGTTCGTCATCGTTGAAGACTACCGATCCGTTGGAAATGAAACCGTTCTGGTCAAGCATTCCGGCAAAAGTCTTGGTGAAAACGGATTTACCGGATCCGCTCTCGCCGACGATAGCTATGGATTCGTTTTCATATATATCCAGACTGATCCCGCGGATGGCGGTCAGGATTCTTCCCCTGACTTTGAATTTAACTTCGACGTCCTTGGTCGAAAGGAGCACTTTTCTGTTTTCCATAGCCCTACCCCCTACATATGGGTTCTCGGATCCGCGGCATCACCGAGGTTCTGTCCGAAGACGAACAGAACTATGGAAATGACTGCCGAGATCGCGACAGGGCTCCAGAATTCAAATTCCCATCCGGGAGTGATCATGGCGCTCTGTGCTTCGGAGATCATCTTGCCCAGACTCATTTCCGAGATGCCCATTCCGATATAGCTGAGAAAGACCTCCATACCGATATACGCAGGTATCTCAAGCGCGGCATATGTCACAATGACGCTGGTCATGAAAGGAAGGATGTTTTTGGTTGCGATACGCCAGATCGGAGTGCCGAGACATCTGGACGCCATATTGTATTCGCGGTCGCGGATTATAATAACCTGCGTCCTTATGAAATACGCGACTGCGAGCCATCCGGTAATGGTCAATGCAAAAACCATCGTCCAGAATCCTGGTTTGAAAATAAGAACTAGAACCGCTATCAGCAGCTCATAAGGGACGTTTCCGACAATATTGAAGACTTCCGTCATTACTACATCGACTTTTTTCGAAAAGCCCCAGACCGCCCCCGCAAGAATGCCGACGGTCATATTGATGAGCGCCACAAGGAAAGCAAGCGAAACAGAGATGCGCGCTCCTGTCCACATAGCGTCGAAAATAGGCTCACCGGCGGATCCGGATCCAAGAATGTAGTGGATACTGAATCCGAAATAATCCAGCGCTTTCGCGGCGGTCAGATGCTTTGCGTTCGGATCCAGGATATTGGCGAATCTGTCATAGTTGATAAACAGCGGGTATACATATGTCAAAAGCAGAAGAAGAACGAGAATGCCGATCATAACTATATTGATCTTCTTCTTGAAAAAGACACGGAACACGCTTCGCCAGTATGAGTATCTGGGAGCGGTTATTTTCTCCGACTCAAAAGCGGAGTGATCAACATGCGCAAACAGTTCTTCGTCGCTCAGTCCGAATTCGGAAAGATCTACCTGATTGTTCTCCATGTCTGTCACCTCGCTTTCGATGTGAAGTTGATCCTCGGATCAACAACACTCATAAGAATATCGCCGATAATCAGAGAAACTATGCTCAGAGCTGCGTAGAACAGTGTAACGCCCACTATGACTCCGTTATCGTAGAAATTAATTGCCTCGATCATCAATCCGCCGACACCGGGAACCACATATACTCTCTCGGTTATCAGCGCGCCAACAAGCGAGAACAGGATCGCTCCCGGAATTCCGTGGATGATCGGTATGGCCGCGTTCTTGAGTATGTGCTTCCTGAATATCTGTCCCTCTGAAATACCCGTGGAACGGGCAAACTTAACATAATCCGCATTCTGCTGGTCGACCATGTAACGTCTGAGCCAGCGCATCATTCCGGCGATCGGTCTCAGCGAAAGCGAAATGATCGGCAGCAGATACATAAGCCACGTCGGATTGTTCATATCAAATGTCGTAGGTATTCCGGTGGCGTTGCCTATAGCCTTTACGATAAATATATATGCGAGAGAAGGCATCGCAGTAATGAAAACAACGTAAACCGAACCAATCTGGTCAACGAGCTTGTCTTTTTTCTGGGCCATCCAGATCGCGATCGGCACACCGAGCAGATATGTCAGAATAACGGAAATAATGCCGATCGTAAAAGAGTAGCCCATTCGGCTCATTCCGTTCTTTACGGTGTCAACGTTGGTATAGTCATCGGTATATCTTTCGGCAAGAAGCGCACTGGTGTTGAGTGACCCCGCCTGGTATGTGGCTGTATGAAGATCGTCTCCGCTTACTTCCACAAACCCCGAGGGATAGTGTACTTCACTGCCGACCCAGGAGCCCTGCGTTCTCGTCATCGTGTCGGTTATCTCCGCGTTCTGCTTGACAGAATAGGATTTTCCGAGACTTATCGAAACAAGGTTCTGGTGTATGAACGGAAACTGAGAGTCACAATAAAGAAGATATTTGTGATATGTTCCGTTCCCCATCACCGCCGGAGAAAAAACTTTCCCTCCGTAAGCCGGATCAAACCAGGTGAAGGTGATGCCCCTTTCACCCTGTACCTCCTCGGCGCGGTGAATATTGTCGACTTTAATTATATTTGTAAAATAGTTCCATACCCTGACATACAGAGGAATATCCTTGTACGCAAAGAGCGTCTGATTGCCTCCGACAGCAATTTTTGTTCCGCCCTGCATAACAGCGTCAAGGCGCTTTACCGTATATCCCTGGCTCTCGTAATACTCTTTGAACCGCTGTACATATTCCCTGACTGTTTCCGAATCCTTGTCGGGAGTCCTGCCGAGCTGAGCGACCTTCGTCCTGTCCTCGGCTGCCAGTTCTCCTTTTTTGATCAGTTCGGAGATCCAGTCTCCGTATGCGACATAATCTAGGTACCCGAAATCTTTCCACTTACGGTATTCATAGACGGTCTTGTTGTTGTTGAGCTGTTTTGTCCAGTTTGAATCATGCGCGAATATGAGTTTTTTATCCATCAGGGAATAGATCATCACCATTACTATGGCGACGATGACCACGACAGAGAAAATGCCGTGAAGGATACGTTTCAATAAATACTTAGTCATAATTCCAACTCATTTACGATTTAATGCGCCAAAACTGAAAAATGCGCTTTTTCCGGCTGGCCGCCGCACGATGCGGTATGTACCTAACCGGATGAAATGCCCTCTGACCGGGCCGCTCATCGCATCCGCCTGTAAAGATGAACAGACGAGGCAAAGAATCTGACGTCAGATATCCGAAAAAATAAAAACAGTGTATGGGAGGACGGACGTACATAAGTACATACATCCTCCCATACGAGAAGAGATGCTAATCAGTTACGGGAACTGAAAGAATCAGAATATACCGCAGGCCTTGATCATACCGCCGGTGATATCGGGAAGTACAGTAGCAAGATATGTCTGAGGATCGCCGTAGTCGGGACCCCAACCGGACATAGCCTGGAACTGAGCATTCATACCGTAACCGTAGTCGGGATAATATGCAGCCCACAGATAGTTAGCACGAGAGGTGCAGTCAACGAGGACGATCTGGATGAGTCCGTCAGAAGCAGCCTCAACAGACTGTTTGACCGCGTTGGACATCTTGGTGTTGGCGCTTGAATCGGAGTAGTAGGGCCACTCGATCTTTATCGGGTTGTCCTTGGAGACAGCGATGCCGTCTGCCTGTGCGGCAGCAAGCTCGCTCTTTGCATATTCAGGATCGTAGAATCCGTCATAGCCGTCGCCGGTGTTCTTCTCTTTGTCCCAAACGGTGAACTTGACACCGTCAGCATCGAGCTGAGCCTGCATGATCTCTCCGTAGTAAGTGCCAGCCTTGAACTCAGTAGCCGTGCCGTTGATTTCAACAGTGACATCTTCCGGAATGGATACAAAGTTGCCGGGTACATAGCTGTTTCTGAGAGAAGTGAGCTTGAGCTCTTCGCCGACAGACTCTGCGTTGTATGCAGCTCTGTCAACAGAAGCAAGGAGCGCTCTGCGGATATGAACGTTCTGAAGAGCGGTGTTGGCGAAATCAGCCTCGCCCTTGGTAAGAGTGGATACAGCAACGCTGGGATCGTTCGAGTTAGCATAAGCCTTACGGTTGATGTTAACGAAACCGATAAAGGAAGTGGCGTTGGTGTCGGTGATGTACTTGTACTCATCGAACCAGCCGTCCTTCTTGGCCGCTTCAATTGCGGAAGCGTTGAGGCCGGTAGCGTCGATGACGCGGTTCTTCATGTCGTTGTAATTCTTGAGCTCATCGGTGCCATCGTTGAACTTGAAGGTCAGGGTCTTGATGTTGACTCCGTCCTTGTTCCAGTAGGACTCGTTTGCCGTATAGGTAATGGTGTTCTTGGAAGTGAAGTTCGAGATGAGATACGGACCGCAGTAAGCGATGTGGTCCGGATCGGAACCGTACAGGTAATCCTCAGCGGAAGAATCGAATTCTGCTCCGAATTTACCGCCCTGGCTGGTGTAGTAATCTCTGCAAAGAGGTGCGAAGGGGTTGTAACCGAACATTGTCGTGAAGTACATGCAGGGCTCAGCAAGAGTATAAACGAGAGTATACTCGTCAGTTGCCTTAACGCCGACTTCGCTGAAGTCTACTTCGCCTGCAAGATACTCGGGAGCGCCCTTGATGGTGAACGCATCGCCTGCAACCAGTCCTTCAAGTCCGCCCTTGGCGTCGAGAAGATGCTGGAAACCAGCAACCCAGTCGTCCGCCTTGACATCGGCGACCTTACGTCCCTGGCTGTCAACCCAGACTGCACCCTCGCGGATCTTGAACGTATAGGTGAGACCGTCCTCGGATACTTCATAAGAAACAGCGAGTGCGGGCTGCTGAACGTTCTCTATATCATACTCGAGGAGCTGATCATAGGTGTGAACAAGATAATCGGTATCAGCTGCACGGTATGTTGCGAGAGCATCCCATGTCTGAGGATCTGCCGTGAAGGTGGTGCTGTAGGAATCTTTAATGGTGTATCCCTTGCCGGTGAGATACTCTTTGACCCATGCCTCATAAGTGCCGGTGCCTTTGAGTTCATTCCACTTGTCGATCATTTCCGCTCTCTCTGCGGGAAGGATCGGGAGCTCGCTGTCGACCACGATGGTCTTGTAAAGACGAGCTTCATCTGAACCCCAAAGGGTAGTGGTGGAAGTTCTGGGAGCAATTCTGCCTATTGCATAGTTCCCGCCCTGGGTCGTCGTGGGAAGCATCATGCCGGAGCCGATGAGTTTGCCTTCGGAAAGAGCGAACAGGGCAAAACGCTCTGCTACGGTCTCAGCCTCAAGAGCCTTGGTGTAAAGCTCATAACTGTCCTTGAGATTTGCATTGTAAAGATCCCAGGACTCCTGGTTGTACGCGGCCTGATCGATCTCCTGATTGTAGACCTCTGCTGCAGGTTTGCCTGCATCGGGATCTTCTACCGGAGTCTCGCCGCCTCCGGTTGTATCATCCGGAGCTGCTGTGGTCTCATCAGGGTTGGTCGTAGGCTCACCGCAAGCTACGAATCCAAGGACCATGACCGCCACGAGAAGCACTGCAAGTAGCTTCTTCATTTGGAAAAATCCTCCTTAAAATAATTTGCATTAAGCATAATAATGAACCACGTCAATATTCGTTAGTCCACCAGGTTGCCGGCCGGTTAACCCGACTCCACGCTACAGACCCCGCTCCGCGGAGGGGTCGACAAAAGAGCCAAGAACGAGCCTAGCATCGCGTAATTGTATCACGCTTTGCCCGTTTTGTAAATACTTTTATGAAAATATGAAGATTATTTGAACAAAATTACCGAAACAGACAGCTTGTCTGAACTATATGTTCCGTCATTCTGCTCCGCTGATCCTGAGCGCTTTCAGCTTCGTTACTTCGGGAATCACCATGGTATCATACTGAACGGTTTCCCTTGAGAATTCCATCGTTCCTGCAGCATCTGTCATTGACCCGGAGACGGATCCGCCAGTCACTACACTCACCTCGCCGTCCTTGTGAAGATACCCAAGTCTGATCTCTCCGGCGATCTCTCCGCTGAGGAAATCCACCTGAAAACTCGAAAACTCCACCACTTCAAGAAAATCTCCGGTCCTGACGTCCGCCTTGTCCTTCTGTCCGCCTTCAAACACTGCGTTATGGACAATGGAACTTCTGTCGAGACCGACATACTGTGAAAACTGCCTTGAGCCCCAGTAATTCTCGGCCACGCCGTTTCTTATGATGAACCTGTCGAATATTTCAGATCCTTCTTCGTCCACTTCAAAATCCATGGAGGAATTTTCTAGCCTGCTGACCGCCTTAAGGGTTATCTTATCACCTTCGCCTGTGCAGACCGGTTCTCCTATCTTCCAGTCGCTGATTTTCCTGTAAACGCTTCCAGCGCTCATTTTGTTAAGAAAATAGCTGTATATCTTCGCCGCGTCTGAAGTCGAAAAAACGACATCTCCGGTTTTTATCCTCGGAGTCGGGATCGCTTTCAGTCTGTCCCTGCCGTACCCCATCAGTTTCTCGATATCCGACGTCAGTCTTTTCCTGTCGCAGGTCCCTGATTTAAGAAGTCTGTACAGTTCTATCTCTTCAGATCCGTTTCTAGCGTTGATTACGAGCTCAATGGTCGACGAGGGGTATCTGCACCGGTATTCCACGCCGTTTGAATTCAGCGTATATCTTTCTATCTCTTTTGCGAAGATTTCAAATGAATTGATAAGTTCCCCTTCTGTCTCGTTAACGCCCAGAATACCGTTTATGTAGTCCCGGCATATGCTTTCCACGTCAACCTCGTCGAGTTTTCCGGGTCTGTCGGTCTTTTTGCTCACGAGACTGTACGCGGGATTCTTCACAAGGCTTGCCTGAAACACCAGATCTCTGATCTGCTTTTCGATCTCTTCGTCATTCGCCGTCGGAGAGATACGGCAGGAAGCGCACCCCAGGTATTTGCCGCCGTCCGTCGATTTGTAAAGTTTAACATCGTAGTTCTTTTCACGGACGACCCTGTGCTGATCCAGTTTGTGCCTGATGAAATAGAATTCCCAGCAGACGCTCGCCGTTTCCTGGATCTCCCATCCGTCGCAACCGCTTGATTTCAAATGACTCTTAAGCTTTTCGATCATTTTTTATCCGAGCCTCGCTTTCATTTTCAGATAAGGACCGCCGTCCGCGACTTTTACCCATTCCTTGTGGCCTTTCCCGCACATTCCGTTGCCGAATACGCCGCGGTCTGCAGAAGCCATCGAGATCGAACCCAGCAGATCCGGAACGTACCCGGTCATAACGATGGGAGATACGACTTTTCCGGTAAGTTTTCCGTCCTTTATCTCGTATCCCCTTGAAACGATGCACTGAATGCCCCAGTGCTTGGGATCCTCCATCCCGCTCTCCGAACCCCTCAAAAGAAATCCGTCCTTTATTGAGCTTATCATTTCCTCAAGAGTACTGTCTCCCGAGTCAAACAATGTGTTTGTCATCCTTGTATATGCCTTGTGCGAATAGCTTTCACGTTTTCCGTTTCCCGTAGCGGAAGTTCCGAGCCTCAGTGCGCTGAGCGCATCGCAGATCCCGGCTCTAAGAATGCCCCTGTCGATCTCAGTGACGTCCCCCGCCAGAGTCCCTTCGTCATCGAAAGCATAGGCGGTAACGCTCTCCGCGCACTTTGCACCCTCGTGCATGGTCACAAGATCGCTCCCTACCCTTTTGCCTATGTATTCCGCACCCAGAGCGCGTTCTTTTACGAACATATCCATTTCTACGCCGTGACCGAATGCCTCATGAGCGATCAGCCCCGCAACACCCGGATCGACAACGATTTCGTATTCTCCAGGCACGATTTTTTCAGCAGACAGCAAGTCGTTCATAGTCTTGGGAAGCTGATCTAGAACTCCTGCCAGTCCGTCGAATATCTCCGGCCCTCCGCAGCCCGAAACGCCGTCGAAAGCGATTTTAATCTCTCCTTTTTCATCAGCTGAATAGGCAAAGCAATTGCTCTCGGTATAAACATAGCTCTGCTTGAGGCACCTGTTGCCTGATACGAACATTTTTGAAATGTGCGTTGACGATCCGTTCACTCCGCAGTCTATGCAGTGTTCAACGATCTTGCATCCTTTGTCCGACAGGGCCGAGAACTTTTCCACGATGCTTCCGATGTCCACTTCTTCCGGAAGAGACCCGGTCTCTTTTTCCACGAACAGGACCAGCGGGGCATCTTCAAGGAGCGGAGTGATATACGGCTCTGTGCCGCAGGTCTTCAGCAGTTCAAGCTGTCTGTCAAGCTCTTTTGAAATGCTCTCGGCAGTTCTGCCGATATCAGCCGGGTCAAATTCGTTGAACGCATACTCGCTGTACAGTCCGTTTCTGCAGACTCTTACAACGTTTCCCCGTTCAGTCGTGATGTTCGAATTGGATACCATCTTGCTTCTTTGGGAAATGGATATCCTGAATCCGACAGAATCAGTCGATAGAATGCTTACATAATCGTATCTGTCTGAAAGTCTGTTTACGAGGTCAGTGACCGCCGGACAGATCGACTGAAGATATGAAGAAAAAGGCGCTTTCATATTTCCTCCTGTCATTCGGGCGATTTTCTGTTGCTGTGCCTTCGATTGAATTCTACCATTTTTTGCCTGAAAAGGCAACCTTGTTGACTTCCTCTCCCTGTTTTTGTTCGCTCGCGGACCCTGTTCCGCGCCGGTCCCGGCTTCAAACATTGGAGTTGTTTTCACGGCGTGCTTGTGATATACTATAAATTGAAGTAATATACTATCTTTTCGAAAAATAGATTGGAACCGAAAAATGTATCTTATCCAGAAAAACGGCATCATCGTGGTCAAAGTCGGAACATCCACGATAACCCATCCTTCCGGAGCGCTCAATCTGCGCGTAATTGAAGACCTGTCAAGGGTCCTATCCGACATAAAGAACAGCGGCAGAAAAGTCGTTCTCGTTTCATCCGGAGCGGTCTCCGCCGGGATATCCAGGCTGAGCCTCGACCACCGCCCGCGCACGCTTGAGGAAAAGCAGGCGCTGGCTGCTGTGGGACAGTCCGAGCTCATGAACATATACAGCAAGTTTTTTGCCGCGTACGGCCACTGTGTCGGGCAGGTGCTTATGACCCGCGATGTGGTGGATTTCGCGATGAGACGCTCATCAGCCGAGAATACTTTCTCTCAGCTCTTGGCGTTCAACTGCATCCCGATAGTCAACGAAAACGACTCCGTTTCATCAGAGGAGATACGTGAGGAAGCGAACTACGGAGCCAATGATACGCTTTCTGCATATGTAGCCATTCTGGCCGGCGCGGATCTTCTCGTAAACCTAAGCGATATCGACGGCCTTTATGACAGCGATCCCAAAGAGAACCCGAACGCCCGTCTTATCTCCAGAGTCGACAGGATAGACGACAGAATAATGGCTTTGGCCGGAGGAGCGGGTACGGAACGGGGCACCGGCGGTATGCTGACAAAACTCCGGGCGGCGCGTCTCGCGACGAACGCCGGGATCCCGATGTGCATAGTAAACGGCAGCAATCCCGCAGTGCTCTACGATATCATTGACGGGAAAGAGCCCGGGACATTTTTCAGCGCAGTCAACCCAGAATAAGTACATATTCCGTCACGGGCAAGAGCCGGAGAATCAGCTCCTCCCGCGCGGTCTTCAATACGGAGGGCCACATGAACCATTCAGAAGAAAAGCTGCCGGAACTGTATGAAACAGTTCGGATCATCTGCGAAAATGCGAAGAAGGCGTCTGTTTCGCTGAGAACCCTTACAGGAGAACAGATCAATTCCGTGCTCAAAGACATTGCTTCATCTCTGAGAGAAAACACAGATAAGATCCTTGAAGAAAACGGAAGAGATATGTCGCTGGCCGAGGAGAACGGGATCCCCGCGCCGATGCTGGACAGGCTGTCGCTCTCAGAAAAGCGCATCTCCGGCATCGCTTCTTCGATCGAGGAGATCGTCAATCTGCCTTCGCCCCTCGGAGCCGGCGAATGCCAGGTCAGGCCCAACGGCCTTCTGATCAGGCACACGCGTGTCCCGCTCGGCGTTGTGGCTATGATCTACGAAGCCCGCCCGAACGTCACGGCGGATGCCGCTTCGCTTTGCCTCAAAACGGGAAATTCCGTTGTGCTCAAATGCGGAAAAGAGGCCCTGTTCTCTTCCAGAGCGATCGTTAAAATCTTCCGGGACGTCATCCGGGATCACGGATTCGACCCGAATGCGGTATCGCTGATAGAGTCAAGAGAAAGGCAGGCGGCCTCAGCGCTTATGGAAATGCGGGATTATGTCAGTGTTCTCATTCCCCGCGGCGGTAAAGGCCTCATCAAGAGCGTAAAAGAGAACTCAAAAGTTCCCGTCATTGAGACCGGGGCCGGGAACTGCCATCTGTACGTCGACGCCTCCGCAGATCTCGATATGGCCCTGAATGTTGCGGTCAACGCCAAGCTGTCGCGTCCCGCGGTATGCAATTCCATAGAGACTCTGCTTGTACACCGGGATGTAGCCGAGGCATTTCTTCCCGCTTTTGCCGAAAAGACAGCTCCGTCCGGACTTCAAATACTCGGCTGCGAAAAAGTCCTCGGTATTCTTAAAGAAGCATCCCCCGCGACAGAAGAGGATTTTGCGACCGAATTCGATGATCTCATCATTTCGGTCAAAGTCGTTAACGACCTGGATGAGGCGATCGAGCACATAAGAAAATACTCGACAGGGCACAGCGAGGCAATAATCACGAACAGCATTGAATCCGCGGACAGATTCACGTCCTCCATTGACTCCGCCGCGCTTTATGTCAACGCTTCCACCAGATTCACCGACGGAGGGGAATTCGGTCTGGGCGCTGAAATAGGGATCTCCACCCAGAAACTGCATGTGCGCGGCCCGATGGGGCTGTCCGCTCTGACGACGGACAAATACATCATTGAAGGAAAAGGTCAGATCAGATGCTGATGAACAATAATGAAGTAATTCTGCTGAAATACGGAGAGATCGTCCTTAAAGGCGCAAACCGTCATTCTTTTGAAACCGTGATGATCAGGGAACTTCGCAGAAAAGCCGAGAAATGCGGTTCTTTCGACATCAGCTACAATCAAAGCACAGTATTCATAAGACCTTTGCCCGGCACGACCGAAGAACAGTTCAACTCGATGTACGAAGCCGCGGGACGAACGTTCGGATTCAACGCTTTCTGCCGCGCAGCCGTTTTTGAAAAGAGCGTGGAAGGTCTCAGGCACGGGATAAGGGAATACATAGTTCCGAAACTGGCAGGGAAGGGCTCTTTCAAGTGTGAATCCAAAAGGGCCGACAAATCGTTTCCGCTCGGCTCCCCAGAGATAAGCGCCGAAGCGGGGGGACTGATACTGTCCGAGCTTGACCGGATTCGTGTCGACGTTCATTCCCCCGATGCAGTCGTAGACATTGAAGTGAGGGGAGACGGGATATATCTCCACATCGGTCAGGAAAAAGGTGCGGGAGGGATCCCCGTCGGGACCGGCGGAAGGGGACTGTCTCTTCTTTCCGGCGGGATCGACAGCCCCGTAGCAAGTTTTATGATGGCCAAGCGGGGGATGAAGATAGAATACATCCATTTCGACAGTTTCCCGTACACGAGCGAACAGGCTCTAGATAAGGTCGTAACGCTTGCGAGGATACTGACCGACTACACAGGTCCGGTATTCCTTCATGCTGTATCTCTTACCGAGATCCAGGAATCTCTCCGCGCATCGTGCAATGAAGAGTATTTTACGCTCCTTCTGAGACGTTTTATGATGACGATATCAGAGCGGATCGCCAGAAACTTCCACTGCAGCGCTCTTATAACGGGCGAGAGCCTCGGACAGGTTGCCAGCCAGACGCTCGAGGCGATAAACGTTACCGATTCGGCCGCATCCTTGCCCGTCTTTCGTCCCTGCATCGGACTGGACAAGGAGGAAATCGTCAGGACTGCGAGAAAGATCGGCACTTTCGATACATCGATACTGCCTTACGAAGACTGCTGCACCGTTTTCACTCCGCGCCACCCCAAAACCAGACCGAGTCTTGAAAAAGTGCTGGCCGAACAGGCAAAGGTCGATTTTCCAGGCCTGTGTGAAAAAGCCATGGTGACCGTTCGGGATTTCGGACTGAAATGAAAGGCTCCATAAAACATGGAAGTAAAGATCAAACTTCTCAACAGATTCGCAAAACTCCCGGAATACAAAACTGACGGTTCCGCTGCTATGGATCTGTCATACGCTTCGGAAACCCCGCTTACTGTCTGTCCCGGAGAAAGGATTCTTGTACCCACCGGAATAGCGATCTCTATCCCCTCTTCCGGCTATGCGGCGCTTGTCTGCGCCAGAAGCGGCCTCTCGTCAAAATACGGGATCACCCTATCCAACGGCATCGGTGTTATCGATTCCGATTACCGAGGCGAGATCAAGGTCGCCGTGATCAATCTGGGAAGCAGCGACTATACCATCGAGCCCGGGGAAAGGATTGCTCAGCTCATGTTTGTTCCTGTCGAACGCGCCGCGATATCCGTCACTGATTCCCTTGACGAGACACAAAGGGGAGCGGGTGGCTTCGGTTCGACAGGGAAGGACTGAACTGTCTGAGTTCTATCAGGTTGCATTATTATGGAAACACGCTTAATTCTGGCATCAGGCTCGCCGAGAAGGAAAGAGATACTGCGATCCCTCGGCCTGTCATTCGACATAATCACCGCTGAGGTCGACGAGGAGATCGACGCCGGTCTGAATCCCGGTGAAGCAGTATTGGTCCTGGCTGAAAGAAAATGCCTGGCAGTCGCGAAAAAGCTCGGATTTCCCGAGAACACGCTTATAATAGCCGCTGACACCCTTGTTTTCAAGGACGGGAAGCCTTTCGGGAAGCCGGGTACCGCAGAAAGAGCCGAGGAGATGCTTCGCGCGCTTTCCGGTTCCACGCACTCTGTCTTTACTGGTCTGTCCCTTTGTTGCGGCAATGTTTCCTCTTCAGGATTCACCCGGACCGATATCACTTTCAGGAATCTGTCCGATGACGAGATATCTCACTATATATCGACCGGGGAACCCCTGGATAAGGCCGGCGCTTACGGCATACAGGGCATGGGATCGGTATTCGTCTCATCCATCAGCGGGGATTATCATGCGACAGTAGGCCTGTCAGTATGTTCTCTGTTCACAATGTCAAAAAGTGTTTTCGGCATCGATCTTTCCCTGATGTCGTTCTCCGGAAACAAGCATACCAAAAAATGACGGAGGTCTGAAAATTGAGAAACTTCGGAATAGATCTCGGAACTTCAAACACATTGATTTACGAGAAAGGGCGCGGGATAGTGCTGCGCGAGCCTTCAGTCGTAGCCCGCGAGTCTCAGAGCGGAAAAGTCGTCGCTGTCGGCGGAGAGGCTCGTCTTATGCTGGGAAAAACGCCCGGGTCGATCACTGCATTCAAGCCGCTCCGAGACGGAGTCATAGCAGAATTCGACGTCACTGCGAAAATGCTTCACCGTTTTTTCAAAAAAGTAGCCGGCAACAGCTTCTTTTCAAGGCCCCGTGTGGTCGTATGCATACCTTTCGGCGTCACCGAAGTCGAAAAACGTGCCGTTGAAGATGCCACTCTGGAGGCCGGAGCCCAGTCTGTCGCGCTCATAGAGGAACCGATAGCCTCTGCCATCGGCGCCGGTCTTAACATCGCCTCTGCGAAAGGGAATATGATCGTAGACATTGGCGGCGGTACCTCGGAAGTCGCCGTCATCAGTCTCGGCGGCATTGTTCTTTCAAATTCTCTCAGGACCGCCGGCGACAAGCTTGATGACGCCATAACCAATTTCATCAAGAGAAAATACAACGTGGTGATAGGCGACAACTCATCGGAAAACCTGAAAAAGACTATAGGTACGGTCTTTCCCGGGATCAACCCCGGCACGATGGAAGTACGGGGAAGGAATCTGATGACTGGCCTCCCGGCCACGATTACCGTCGCATCCGACGAACTCATGGAAGCCATGGACGAAGAAATAACACACATCGTCGAACGCATCTGCGTATCGCTGGAAAACACGCCCCCGGAACTGGCAGCGGATATCTACGATAACGGAATAATGCTTGCCGGAGGCGGTGCTCTTCTCGCTGGCCTTCCGAATCTGGTCTCTAAAGTCACCGGCGTCAAGACGCATGTCGCCAAAATGCCCCTTGACTGCGTAGCTTTGGGTATCGGCAAAGTCATCGAATCTCCGGACAAGACGCTGGGTGACGGCGTATCGTACAGGACCAGGTGACCTTTTCCGGGTTTGCCGGTGTCCTCCTTTACATTCGCTTTCTTAACAGAGGTGAATCATGCTTCGATTTTTTAAAAGCAAGTTTTTCATAATCGTACTGATCGTTTCCCTGATCCTCGTGATCGTTCCGTCCATATTATCGATAATGGGTCTCTCCGATTACGTGAGAAACGCTCTCGGCGTTGTCGTCTCTCCGTTCGTGAAAGTATTTGACGCGGTCTCTGATTCCATACACGGATTTACGGATTACTTTACGGAATTCGACAGGCTCCGAGAGGAAAACGAAGACCTGAAGTCAAGGATCTCGAAGATGGAAGACGAGATTTACAACGCCCGTCTGCTCAAGGCGGAAAACGAATGGCTTTACTCGTATCTCGGCCTGAGAAGGACCCATTCCGATTTTGTTCTTGAAGAGGCAAATGTAACCAGCCGCCAGGCCGTAAACTACCTTACTTCCTTCACTCTGGACAAAGGCTCGATCAGCGGGATAGAGAAGAATATGCCGGTCATAACTTCCGAAGGCATCGTAGGGTACGTCTGCGAAGTCGGTGCCACTTGGTGCAAAGTCTCTACCATTATCGAGACATCTGTCTCAGTTGGAGCATATGTCGAGCGCTCGGGTGCCATAGGTGTCGTCGAGGGAGAGTTCTCTCTCAGAGACAAATGGAGATGCAGACTGAAATACATCGACACGGAAGCCGATATCGAGGAGGGCGACCGTATCCTGTCAAGCGGTCTCGGTGAGATCTACCCGCGCGGGCTGCCCATAGGCACGGTCGAAAAGATCGAACTCGATCCCGCCGCACGTACGAAGACCGCGGTAATATGCCCCGCTGCGGATCCCGATTCGCTTGACAAGGTAATGATAATCAAAGATCATGTTATGTCAGGCGAATAGAGCCTTCAATTCTTTTGTTTTCAACAGGCTTTCTCAGGCTTCGGCCTTTTGATTCCGAACCTGCTATTAACTTAGGGACGGTGCAGTTTTTTGAAATTCTTCCTGGACAATGACAAGCTCATCAAAGGTCTTTCCTACGGCGGCCTGTCATTCTTTTTTGTGCTTCTGCAGATCACATTGATCCCCAGATATCCGATCTTCGGTGTCTGTCCCGACATTGTTCTGTCGTGCGTTCTTTCCATCGCGATGTATGAAGGCGCCAGATTCGGTGCAGTTTCGGGGATTGTTATCGGATTCGTGATCGACGCTGTCGGCTCTTACGGACTTTCTCTCAGCCCTCTTTTTTACATGATCTTCGGCTATATAACAGGGCTCTGTTCCGACTATCTGTTTAAAAGAGGCTGGCTTTCGTTCTCTATGTCATCCGCAGTCGCATACTTTTTCCGGGGCTTTCTGACTCTGATAAACATTTCCGCTGCCTGGAAACAGTATTCCACGGGATATGTCTTCCTCCATATCCTGGCCCCGGAAGTCCTGTTCTCATTCCTGTTCTCATTCCCTGTTTTCTTCTTCTTCAGTCTGATCGCGCACAGATTCCACAAAAGTACCGATGTCGACCGTCCTGATATCTGAACATGCGGCCGCGCATTCACGCTGCATTTCCGGCATCCGCATGCCCGAGAGGACAAACCCGTTTTCGCTTGAGAGAAGGTGGTTAAAATCCCGAAAAGTAAAAAACCCCGTGTCAACAGTTCACGGAGATATATAGGTATTTTCGTCTTTTTCGTTCTTGCCTGCGTGGTTTATTCGGCAAGGCTCATCAACATACAGATCTCCGGACAGGACTACTATTCCTCCGGGAAAGCGGGCACTTATCAGAGAAGGGAGATAATATACGCGGAGCGCGGGGAGATATTTGACAGGAACGGCGTTCCGCTCGTGATCAACGAATATACGGAAAACATCATCCTTGATTACGGATCGATGCCTTACTACAATTCAGCCAAAAACCTCCTGATCTCCCAAGCTGTCTCGGTGATACGTTCAAACGGAGATTCTTCGCTTCTGACCGAACTGAACTATCCGGTATCCGGAAATGCCCCGGATTTCTATTTTGACGAATCGTTCTTCGCCGATCAGACAAAATCGGCGAGGTTCAAGCGTATTCTGAAGGAACACGGTCTTTCGGAAGAGATAACATGCGAGACCTTTGTTTCCAGCTTTCTCAGATCCTACGGACTCACCGACAGAAACGGAAAGTTCATATATACCGGAGACGACGTATACGAGATCCTCGCACGCCGTTTTGACATGGAATACATGCGGTTCTCCGAAGAGACCCCGTATATTCTTGCCGAAAACGCAGATATCTCGCTCATATCGTCAATAAAGGAATCATTTACCTACGGTGTCCGTACTATGGTTTCGTCTTCCAGAAAATACTGTTTCCCGGGTTTCGCATCTCATATTCTCGGAAGGATGGGCAAGATACCGGCCGGAAGAGAAAACGAATATCTGGAGAAAGGATACTCTCTTGACTCCTATATCGGAATCTCCGGGGCCGAAGCCGCATTTGAGAATTATCTCCGGGGACAGAACGGCTTAAAGATCGTTACCGAAGACGAGTACGGTTATATAATTGATGAGACCATAGAGAAAGCTCCGGTTTCGGGACAGGATGTTTACCTGACGATCGATATCAACCTCCAGATAGTCGCGGAATACGCTTTGAAAAACAATATAGACTATATAGTTGAAAACGCCGTCCTGTCCGGCGTGCCGCTTTCGGGAGAAGACGCAAAGGCCGGCGCGCTCTCCATTCTGGAGATCGGCACGAACGACGTTCTGGCGCTCGCTTCATATCCCTCTTTTAATCTGGCAACCTTCAACAGGGACTACAGCCGTCTTATCGCCAATGACACTTCTCCACTCCTGAACAGGGCTCTGAACGGAATGTATACCCCGGGTTCTACTTTCAAGATTGCCACGGCTGCGGCAGCTCTCTCTGAAGGAGTAGTCTCCGCCACGCAGCTTATAAATGATACCGGCAAATACACTTATTATTCAGATTACCAGCCGGCATGCTGGATATACAACAGGTACGGATTCGGACACGGATTCCAGAACATCGTTCAGGCGATCCAGAACTCATGTAACTATTATTTCTTCGAGGCAGGAAGACTTCTCACGATAGAAAGACTGGTCGATTACTGCAGAAAGTTCGGCCTCGGAGAGAAGACCGGGATAGAGCTCGGAGAAACATCCGGCGTTCTTGACTGCCCCGAATACAGAGAGAAGAGCGAGAGCGACGCCTGGCAGGTCGGAGACGTGCTTCAGGTCGCCATCGGTCAGGGCAAGAGCATGTTCTCGCCTCTCCAGCTGGCCAATTATATTGCGACATTCATCACCGGAGAACGAAGAAGCACTCACATCCTCTCTTCCGTCCATCAGTACGGAACCGATGTCGTTACATTTGAAAAAAGCGCCGGTGAGATCCTGGATACCGTGGAAATCTCATCATACAACCGTTCGATAATCCTCAGCGCTATGAAAAACGTCGTTGATATAGGTTCTGCCGCGTCGGTGTTTGCCGACTATGACATCACGGTCGGCGGAAAGACCGGTACTGCTCAGGTAAACGAAAAGAAAAGTGAAAACGCGATCTTTGTTGGGTTTGCACCGTATGACTCGCCGAAGATCGTTGCCTCCGTCGTCATTGAACAGGGAAGCAGCGGCACAACGGCATCCCGGGCGATCCGAGATGTTTTCGATTACTACTTCTCTGTCGGCAGTTTCAAAAATGCCCCGGAAGACAGGGCCGAATTCGTTTCAAAAATCATCAGTGAATACAGCGGTTCAAGTGTTTCATGAAAAATGTTTCACGTGAAACATTCATCCGCTCCTTCGGTGCAGTATGGACAGTATTTCAAATATTATCGCGGAAGTTCTGGAAATCAACGGGCTTGGCGCGTTCGCCGGCTGCAAACAGCTGGAACAGTACAGCCGCCTCTATTCCGAAGTCAGATCGGCGAACGAAAAATTCAATCTTACCGCAATAACGGACCCAACCGAATTTGCGGTAAGACACATCGCGGACTCGCTTTCTGCAGCTGAGTTTATCCCGCCGCACTCAACTTTGCTGGATGTGGGATGCGGTGCGGGATTTCCGTCTCTGCCTCTTTCTATAGCCCGTCCCGACATCAATATCACTTCTCTGGACTCCACGGCGAAAAAGACGGCATTCGTCAGCCGGACCGCCAGCATCCTTTCGATCGACAGGCTTACGGCAATATGCGACCGGGCCGAAAACGCCGCTCACGGACCGCTTCGCGAATCATTTCAGGTCGTGATCAGCAGAGCCGTCGCCAGATTCAATATTCTGGCGGAACTCTGTATTCCCTTCGTCTGCCAAAACGGGGTGTTTATCGCCATGAAGGGAGAGCGATCAGCCGAGGAGGCTTCTTCGGCGTCTGACTGGATCGGGTCGTTAGGCGGATCTTTGCCGGAAGCAAACGGCTTTATACTCAAAGGCGAAGCATCGGACCTTTCTCGCTGCATCCTTGTATCGAGAAAAGTCAGAAAGTCTCCTGAAGATTATCCGAGAGATTTTTCGAAGATCCGCCGTCGTCCTCTTTCTTAATGTTTCACGTGAAACATTGAACAGATCGCGGACAGACTGCCTGTCTTCCTGCTTTTGGCGTCGTCTCCGGTGCGACCGCCGTATTGACTTTTATCTCTTCAAAGGTATATAATTATCCTGCATCCTGGTCCGAAAAGGCCGGATGCTTTATCAATGAGGCAACGCCGTCCGGCGGTTTTTCCCGCATCATTTCAGGAAGGCCTGCCCCTTTCAAATAATCCGAAAGGAACCGTCACCCGACGGCAGAGTAAACCGGATTTGTCCGTTGTAATTGCTTTTGCGAACCAGAAAGGCGGAGTGGGGAAGACCACCTCGTGCGTGAATATCGCAGCATGCGTCGGAGCGCTCGGAAAAAAGACTCTTTTAATTGATATGGACCCGCAGGGAAACACGACAAGCGGTGTCGGGATCAGCAAAAAAAGCATCCGGTTCTCTTCTTATGACCTGCTTTCCGGAGAGGAAAAGGATGAAGCCAAAATCACCAAAACGCGCTTCGCAAATCTGGACATAATACCGACTACGATATCGCTTGCAGGCGCGGAATTCGAACTGGTCAACGAAAAAGACCGTGAATACATCTTCAAGAACGGTATCGCCGGGATCCGCGACGAGTACGATTACGTTTTTATCGATTGTCCCCCGTCTCTCGGCATCCTTACGATCAACGTCCTCACTGCCGCAGACAGCGTCATCATACCGATGCAGTGCGAATACTATTCTCTTGAAGGCCTCTCCCAGCTGATGATTACGATCAAGAAGATCAAGCAGCTGTATAATCCCGGTCTCGACCTGTGCGGCATCCTGATAACGATGTTCAACGGAAGGCTGAATCTTTCCGCACAGGTGCTGAAAGAAGTAAAAAAATACTATTCAGACAAGCTGTTTTCCGTCCCGGTCGCCCGAAACGTAAAGCTCTCGGAAGCCCCGGGGTTCGGTGAACCGGTTATTTATCACGACAAGTACTCCAAGGGCGCGCAAAACTACATGGATGTCGCCCAGGAGCTGATCGAGCGCACAAGATCGTTTGGCGAAGGATCAGGAAAGGAGTAAAAATGGCTAAAAAAAGCGGGCTCGGCCGCGGCCTCGATGTCGTCTTCATGGAGAACTCTCTGGACGATGAGAAACGGGAAAGTTCAACTCTGCTCAGAATATCGCAGATCGAGCCGAGCCATGATCAGCCCAGAAAAAAATTCGACGCCGAATCACTGTCCGAGCTGGCGGACTCCATCGCAAGCCACGGCCTTATCCAGCCGATCATCGTCCGGCCGATCGCGGACGGCTTTTATCAGATCATAGCCGGAGAAAGAAGATGGCGGGCTTCAAAGCTCGCGGGCCTTTCTGAAGTCCCCGTGATCATACGGGAAGCAGATGACCAGACAGCGGCACAGATTGCTCTGATCGAAAACATTCAGAGGCAGGATCTGAATCCGGTCGAAGAAGCGGAGGGATTTCGTTCACTGATAGAAGAGCACTCCATGACGCAGGAAGAAGTTGCTGCGGCAGTCGGCAAAAGCAGAAGTGCCGTAACCAATTCTCTCAGGCTTCTGGATCTTCCGGCACAGATCGTCAGTGATCTTAAAAACGGCGACATCACCGCCGGTCACGCCCGCGCGATCCTTGGTCTCAGGAACCGCGAGGACATGGTCCGGGTCTCTGAAACGGTAAAAGCCAGACATCTTTCTGTAAGATCCACTGAAGAATACGTCAGGAAGGCAAACTCCAGGGCATCAGCCTCCGCCGCGCAATCTAAACCGGCCGGCGCTCTTTCCATCGACTATCTGGCCGATATAGAGCACAGACTGATGAAGACTTTGGGAAGAAAAGTCAGCATCGCGGCAAAAGGAAAAAAGCATAAAATAACCCTTGAGTTCAGCGACGAGGCCGACTTTGAGGAACTTGTCTCTAGACTGGATCCGGAAATTCTAAAGTACTGATCTCCTCAATGTTTCACGTGAAACATTTCCGGCCCGCCCCCAAATCATTTATTAAAAATAGCGAGGAAACAATATGCTTGACATCAAACTTTTCAGAACAAATCCAGATGTAATCCGCGAGAATCTGAGAAAAAAATTCCAGGAGGAAAAGCTTCCCCTTGTTGATCAGATCATAAAACTAGATGAGGAATTCCGCGCATCAAAAGCCCGCACTGACGAGCTCCGCGCATTAAAGAACAAAGTCAGCAAAGAGATCGGCGTTCTTATGGGCCAGGGCAGAAAAGACGAGGCGGAGGCTGCAAAAGCAAAGGTCGCCGAGACGGCTGATGAGCTGCTTGCAAACGAGGAAAAAGCCGGACGCCTTTCCGAAGAGATAAGAAAGCTTATGATGGTCATCCCGAACATCATCGACCCGTCGGTTCCTATCGGCAAGGACGACAGTTTCAACGTTGAACTCGAGAAGTTCGGAGATCCCTTTGTTCCGGACTACGAAATACCTTATCATGTCGAAATAATGGAAAGTCTTGCCGGAATAGATCTTGACAGTGCAAGGAAAACCAGCGGCAACGGTTTCTATTATCTTACCGGCGACATCGCGCGGCTTCATTCCGCGATACTTACCTATGCCCGTGATTTTATGATAGACAGGGGATTCACATATGTCATCCCGCCGTTTATGATCCGTTCGAGCGTTGTTGACGGCGTCATGAGTTTCACTGAGATGGAAAACATGATGTATAAAATCGAAGGGGAGGACCTTTACCTGATCGGTACCAGCGAACACTCAATGATCGGCAGATATGTAGATACCATAAACGACGAAGCGTCTCTGCCGTTCGCGCTTACAAGCTACTCCCCGTGCTTCAGGAAGGAAGTCGGCGCCCACGGGATCGAAGAGAGAGGCGTATACCGCATTCACCAGTTTGAAAAGCAGGAAATGATAGTGATATGCTCTCCGGAAGAAAGCAACATCTGGTATGACAGGATGTGGAACAATACTGTCGATTTCTTCAGGACTCTCGATATACCAGTGAGGACGCTCGAGTGCTGTTCCGGAGACCTTGCAGACCTGAAGGTAAAGAGTCTCGACGTGGAAGCCTGGTCACCGCGTCAGAAAAAATATTTCGAAGTGGGAAGCTGTTCAAACCTCGGCGATGCCCAGGCCAGAAGGCTGTCGATCCGCATCAAGCCGAAGAACGGCGGACCTACATATTTCCCGCATACGCTCAACAACACCGTCGTCGCACCGCCGAGAATGCTGATAGCTTTCCTGGAAAACAATTACTGCGAAGACGGTACGGTAAAGATACCTGCCGTACTGCGTCCTTACATGGGTGGGAAAGAACTGCTCCGCCCCGGCAAGTAACCGGACGCAATCATATCAGCGGGACGCCCGCTCTGACCGATCAAGAAAGGATGCTGATTAAAAATGATGCGTAACAGCCTGCTGAAAATCACCCTTTCGAACCCGTCCATTTCCTTGTCCATAGTCATCTGGTGTATTTACATAGGTGCCGTAATCGGATGGATCATAGCTCTGTTCAACAAGCTTGTCCCGGGGAGGATAGTCAGAAAGCTGCTGAATCTGGAGATCGTGTCACCTGAAGACGCGGTCACCGCAGCCGATATAAAGGCCAAAAATCCCCTGATGCTTTTCCTGCTTCGGGACGGATCTTCGTTAAGGCGGATCGTACGGAGCAAAGAAGAGGCGGATATGGTCTCAGACAGCGCAGAAGGAGAAAAAAAGCAGGTCAGGATACCGGCAAAAAGCCAGCATTTCTACATACCGGAAGAAAAAGTGGCTGAAGCCGAAAAAAGATACAGCATATCCGCGGCCGATATCATTGGACTTGTGCTCGGTTCTGTTGTTCTTCTTGCGGTCGCTTTTATACTCTTCAATTTCGGAATACCTGCGATAATGAACATGATCGAAAGCAATTTCGGATAATATTGCTCCCACCCTTTTTAAACCGGGCTCAAAGCCTTAAAGTATTAAGGGCCCCTCACAGTTTTTCACTTTTTCAGAAAGGAGAATGCCGCAAGTCTCTATGGATTTACGGCAGGCAATATCTCTCGGAACTCAAAACATTCTGGGAAATTGCCAGATTTTTTTGATGAATAATCCTGCTGTCAAAAAAAGACCCCGCGCCCGCAGACGCAGAATGAAGTTCTCTCACGTCGTCATAATATGCATAGTGATCGCGCTGATAATGCTGCTGATAACGATAGGCCTTCTTTACGCTCTTGGCCTGAGGTATGTTACCGAATCGCTGTCCGACGGTTCTCAGGTGGCGTTTTTCGGTTGGATGAAAGACGGCGAAATGGTTTCCGGGACATTGTATTATCCGGGCGGAGTCAACGCAAAATATGACAAAGAGGCAGGCTTGCTCGTATACTCCGACAAAAGCTGGTATGAAGGCAAGATGTCCGGAATACTGAAGGAAGGCAAAGGTACTTTTTATTACTCGAACGGAGACAAATACGAAGGTACGTTCTCCAGAGACAAGATGGACGGGAGCGGAACATATACAACAAAAACAGGACAGTATTATGAAGGCGACTTCAAAGACGGCCGTTTCGAGGGAAACGGTAAATATGTCTGGGAAGACGGAAGCTATTACGACGGGGCATTCCTGAACGGCAAGAAGCACGGTCAGGGGTCCAGTGTATGGGCAGACGGGGCCATTTATTCCGGCGGGTACGTCAACGGGCTGAAAGAAGGACAGGGCAAGTACGTCCTTTCTTCCGGTGACATTTACGAAGGCGAATTCAAAAACGACATGCGGGACGGGACCGGCAAATACATCTGGTCCAACGGAGACGTTTACGAAGGTGAATTCAAAAACAATCTGATGAACGGAAGAGGTACCATCACCTTTGCTTCAGGACGCATCTATACGGGAGAATTCGAGAACGGAAGGATCGTCTGGGCAAACGTCGAGGAATGATCGCATACTCCGCACATGTTTTATTCGATTATTAGTTTCAACAGAAGGATATAAAAATGAGCAATATTAAAGATGTTTCTCTTGCTCCGTCCGGAAGGGACAAGATAGAATGGGTGAAAAGCTATATGCCCGTTCTCTCCCTCATTAATCAGGAATTCTCTGAAACGAAACCCTTCAAAGACCTGAAGGTATCTATGTCGATTCACCTTGAGGCAAAAACCGCATACCTTGCAATTACGCTGGCTACAGGCGGGGCGGACGTATACGTGACCGGCTGCAATCCGCTTTCAACTCAGGATGATGTCGCCGCAGCGCTTGTTTCGGACGGGTTTGAAGTCTTTGCCCATCGCGGGACGACAGAAGCAGAGTACAGGGAAGATCTTATCAGTACTCTTTCGGTCTGTCCGGATCTGATGATAGACGACGGAGGAGATCTTACCGGTCTACTTCACGGGGATTGTATAGGTTCAGGAAAGAATCTCATCGGCGGAGCGGAAGAGACTACAACAGGTATCCACAGGCTTCTGGCGAGGGAGGCAAAAGGGCAGCTGCTTTATCCGATGGTAGACGTAAACGACGCAGACTGCAAGCATCTTTTCGACAACCGCTACGGGACGGGCCAGTCAACGCTGGACGGAATAATGAACAGCACAAATCTGATAATAGCCGGAAAGACCGTAGTAGTAGCAGGGTACGGATGGTGCGGAAGAGGCATTGCCATGCGCGCAAAGGGTATGGGCGCCAATGTCATAGTCACTGAGATTAATCCGGTCAAGGCGATAGAAGCGAGGATGGACGGATTCTCCGTAATGCCGATGGACGACGCTGCACCTCTCGGCGACCTGTTCATTACAGCCACAGGATGCAAAAGCGTGATAAGAAAAGAACATCTAGAAAAGATGAAGGACGGGGTGCTGCTTGCGAACTCCGGACATTTCGATGTAGAGATAGACAAGATAGCTCTCGAGGACATATCCTGCGAGATATGGCAGAGAAAGCCGAATATCGTCGGATACAGAACCGGAGACGGAAGGGTTCTGAACCTGCTGGCGGAAGGCAGGCTGGTCAATCTTGCAGCCGGCAACGGCCATCCCGCGGAAATCATGGATATGAGCTTCGCTATTCAGGCAAAATCACTTGAATATCTGGTCAAAAATAAAGCCCTTCTGGAGAAAAGAGTTTACCGTGTTCCGGAAGAAATAGATAATGAAGTTGCCTCGCTGAAGCTCAAAGCAATGGGATCCAGAATCGATATACTGACCGAAGACCAGGAAAGATACCTGCGCGATACGCTATGAAAAAACGGCCCGATCTAATGATCGGGCCGTTTTGTTCCTTTATAAGATTATTTTTCCACTACGGTATATGTCGTTCCTTCCCTGGTATCCGTCAGCATAACGCCTTTTTCTGAAAGCATCTCCCGTATACTGTCCGCGCGGGCAAAATCCTTGTCTATTTTCGCCTGTGCTCTCTCGGATATCATCTTCCCGATCCATTCGGCAAAGTCGCTGTCGATCGAAGTCTCTTTACTGTTCCGTTTTTCTTCCGCAGCTTTAAGAAGATTCAGCGAAAGAACATCGTCTATCTCCGCTATCGCGCTGAGTTTATCCGCATCGGAAGCTGAAGACTTCAATACATCATAGATGGCTGTTATGGCAAGAGACGTATTGAGGTCATTGTCCATCGCTTTGTAAAAAGGCGCCGTCAGAATACTGACCTTCTCTCTGTCTGCTTCACATGATCCTTTTTCCAGAGAGGCGATCTTTGATATCAGTTTTTCATATGCTGCTTTGGCATTGTCAAGCGCCTCATAGGAAAATGCCAAAGATTTCCTGTAATGGGAAAGCAGACAGAAAAACCTGTATACCATCGGGTCATATCCTTTTTCCTTCAGAAGGGAGACCGTCAGGAACTCTCCGCTCGATTTGGACATCTTGCCTGTCGGAGTGTTCAGATGATGAACATGGAACCAGTAATTGCACCATTTATGGCCCAGATACGCCTCGCTCTGTGCGATCTCGTTTGTATGGTGGGGGAAAATGTTGTCAACTCCTCCGCAATGAATGTCCACTCTCTCTCCGAGATTGCTGATGCAGATCGCTGAACACTCTATATGCCATCCGGGATATCCGAGACCCCACGGGGAATTCCATTTCAGCTCCTGATCCTCAAATTTCGACTTTGTAAACCAGAGGACAAAATCCGTCTTGTTCCTCTTGTTGGAATCCTCGTCCACGCCCTCCCTTACACCGACCTCAAGGTCTTCAGCCTCATTGTTTGAAAGAACATAGTAGTTATCCAGACGTGAAGTATCAAAATAAACATTTCCGCCGGCCAGATACGCATATCCGCCATCAATCAGGCCGGTGATCATTTTAATAATACTGCCTATGCTTTTTGTCGCCGGGACTACGATATCCGGCTTTTTTATGTTCAGTTCCCTGCAATCGGAAAAGAACGCATCCGTGTAGAACTTTGCGATCTCCATCACGGATTTTTTTTCGCGCTTTGCTCCCTTGAGCATCTTGTCTTCGCCTGTGTCCGCATCGCTTGAAAGATGGCCGACGTCCGTAATGTTCATCACCCTTGTGACTTCATAATGCTTTCTGAGATACTTTTCAAGAACATCCTCTTCAATATAGCTTCTCAGATTGCCTATGTGCGCAAAATGATAAACTGTGGGGCCGCAGGTATACATTTTTACCCTGCCTGCCTCATTCGGGACAAATTCTTCAATCGTTCTGGTCTGTGTGTTGAATATTTTCATATTATTCTGCTCTATTTCCTGTTTCTAATTCAGCGAGCCGCTTTTCCAGCATGCTGATTTCGTCTTTAAGTTTCATTATTTCTTGAGCGACCGGGTCCGGAATATGGATCTGGTCGAGATCGCAGTCCGTAACTTTTTCGCCGTTGCGTCTGGTCACTTTCGCCGGTATACCGACTGCGGTACTGTTGTCCGGAACTTCATTCAACACAACTGCGTTTGCGGCGATCTTTGAATTATTTCCAACCCTAAACGGGCCGAGCACTTTTGCGCCTGCCCCGACCATTACATTATCCCCAAGGGTCGGATGGCGCTTTCCGCTGTCCTTTCCGGTTCCGCCGAGCGTCGCGCCCTGATAGATGGTACAGTTGTCGCCTATCTCGGCTGTCTCGCCTATGACGACGCCGGACCCGTGGTCTATGAACAGCCCCTTGCCTATTTTTGCTCCGGGATGGATTTCAATGCCTGTAAGCAGTCTTGCTGTCTGGCTTACCGTTCTTGCAAGAGAATACATTCTTCTCCTGTATAGTTCGTGAGATATCCTGTAGCACAGAAGCGCGTGAAGTCCCGAATAGAGAAACAGAACCTCCAGGGAAGACTTTGCTGCGGGGTCTCTTTCTTTTATTATCTCTATTTCTTCCCTTATCTGATTGTAAAGGTTTCTGAACTCGGATGGACATTTTTTCAGTTTTTTCACATAACACGCCGATTTGTCCGCCATAATCCTTTTAATGTTGGAAAAATCAATGTAACTTCCCATCTTTCATTCCTCCTTCCATGTCAGATAGAGATTTCCGTTTAAAACTTATTCTTCATTATATATCTTATTCACGGTTTTTGCAACAACCTTGAACCGTAACCACATCACTGCCGAAAAGTTTACAAAAAATTTTCATTTTGGTGTTTTTTCCTATGTTTGTCTTTAAAGATCAAAAAAAAGCGGGTTTTTTCACCCATAATTCTGATTAATCTCCCTTGACACATACAAACTGCACAAATCATTGAGCAGCTCTCATTTGTGTTTTTAAGAGAAAAGTTGTTATTTTTCTTTAATAATGATATAATTTCTATAAATATATATAAATATATATAATCATTTATAATGTAATTCAGACCGGTTCAGCAGACTAGACCAAAAACAATTGCGGAATAATACCGCAGATAATTTTGACCATAGGAGAATGCAGGAAGACTACGGCCGGTGATTTATCTTCCACCTGGTGCGAAAGCCTGCCAACAGTTATGAATTCAAATACTGATATCGGGAAAATATTCTCTCTCGTCCTTGACACACTAAAGGGCGAAATGTCACAGAGTTCGATCAATCTCTGGTTCGGTGACGTGGTTCTGTTTCATCTCGACGATAAAAGAGCCGTGCTTTTAGGTAAAAGCGAATTCAAAAGCGACATCGCCAGAAAACGCTATAAGAAACTGCTCGAGGACAAGTTCAACGATGTCCTTGGTTTTCCTGTGACCGTTTATGTGTTCTCTGAAGAAAAAGGAGGCGTTCCCGCAGACTATCTGACTCTGCCGGGGAAAGACGATCCCCCGGAATCTCAGGCTCAGAAACAGGAAAACAATCCTTCCGATATAAAAGCAGGATATGATTATTTTTCCACCGGCGACGAAAACAGAAAACCGACCACGAACTTCTACAACCGGGATTATACCTTCAGCAACTTTATAGTCGGAAGCTCCAACAAATTTGCTCATGCAGCATGTATTGCCGTAGCGGAAAACCCCGCGACCGCATACAATCCGCTTTTCATTTACGGAAACAGCGGACTCGGTAAAACTCATCTTCTCTATGCGATCACGAACGATATCATCTCCAAGCATCCGGAGATGAATATAGTTTACGTGAGAAGCGAGGATCTGATCAATCAGCTTATAGAAGCTTTTTCAAAAAAAGAAACCGCCCTGTTCAGAGAAAAATACAGATCTGCCGATGTCCTGCTGGTGGATGATATCCAGTTTATCGCAGGAAAAGAAGCTCTTCAGGAAGAATTCTTTCATACTTTCAATACGCTTTACGATGCGAGTAAACAGATAATACTGACATCAGACAGACCGCCAAGAGATATAAAAACCCTTGAAGACAGACTCCGCGGACGGTTTGAGTGGGGCCTGATAGTCGATATACAGCCGCCGGATTTTGAATTGAGGATCGCAATCCTGAAAGCAAAATCCGAATCGCTGGGCCTTAAGATTCCGAACGAGGTTCTTACCTATCTCGCAGAGAAACTGCAGGATAACATCAGACAAATTGAAGGCATTATCAAGAAGATGGGCGCGAAGAGTTTTCTGTCCGGTGTTCCGATATCTCTGGATACTGCAAGAGAAGCGGTTTCTGAACTTATTACAGGAAACGAACCGGTTCACGTCACAATAGAAAAAATACTGTCCACGGTATCGGCAAAATACAATGTATCAATTGAAGACCTCAAAGGCAGACGCCGTACAAAGGACATTGCGAAAGCAAGACATATTGCAATTTATCTGATAAAACAGATGACCGACATCCCCCTGACGAACATAGCAAGGGTCTTTGAAAGAGATCACACAACTATCATGTCTTCGGTTGAAGTAATCGAAAGGGAAATAAGAGAAAATCCGTCTACGGAGCTTGAGATCAGCGAACTGAAAAAAGAAATGAAGTAACATTCAAATCTGGATATCCGCATTGTTATTTCACTTTTCCACACACTGTGGAAAAGTCTGTGGATTATTTGCAGATAAGATATTTGTCGTAATTATTGATTTTTTCCTTTCATTGATTTTTTTCATTCTGATTTTTCTGACACTGTTCCACACAAAACAAACAAAATGATAACAATTATCAGATAAAGGAATGATTAATGCCGTTTCTTCATTTCTATCTGGCAAAAAACAAAAAGAAGTGAATCACTTATCCAAAGGTAGCACCCAGACAATCATGATGAGTATGATTAGTTTTTCCTTTGGATAAAGCCAGATTTTGACTTTTCAACATTTTCCACGCCATTAATAATACTGTTAATATCTTTGATTAATGATATATATTAGTAACCGTACGGCAATATGAAATTATAAATACGGGCATCGCCCTGTCAACCGAAAGGAGGACCGTCATACATGACGGGCAGCGATCTGAATTCGAACGGATAGCTGCATTATATTACAATGAAAATCCAATTTGAAAAATCATCACTTCTGAATGCTATATCAAGACTTCAGATAGCAGTATTATCAAAGTCGGATTCTCCGGCGATGGAAGGAATACTGATTAACGCCGACTCTGAAAAGAATTCCGTGATATTTAACACCTTCGACAATGAAAAGGGTGTAAGGATTGAAATGGAAGCTTCCGTGGCAGAAAGCGGCAGCTATATTATAAATGCACAGAAGCTTATGAATATCGTGAGATCTCTGCCTGATGAGGAAGTACTGCTGAAAGTCGACAGCGGATGCAATGTGACAATTACCAGCAGCCGCAGTGTTTTCAAACTGCATTCACTTCCGGGATCTGATTTTCCCGCACAGCCGTATCTTGCAGGTGAGATAGGATTCAAAATTAAGGAGAAGGAATTTTTGGATATGCTTTCCAAAGTTCTTTTTGCCGCCGGGATCAATCATCAGACCAAGGCTCTGAACGGAGTATATGTTGAAATAAAAGGAAACAACGTTAAGTTTATCGGATGCGACGGATTCAGATTCGCAATGTGTGACAAGGTCTGTGAAGTACATAACGATTCTGATGAAGAACTCGACACGAACTTTATTATTCCGGTGAAAACGGCTTCAGAACTAGTAAAGGTTCTTTCTCAAAGTGATGATGAGATTCAGATAGAAGGATCGAGAAAGCATATCATCATCAAAGTCAGAGATATGGTCCTGTTTTCAAGGACAATCGATCAGAAATACATCAGTTACGAAAGAGCGATTCCGCAGAACAGTTCAATTAGCGTAACTGTTAACTCAGGGGATATTTACAGCGCGCTGGAGAGAGCTCTCCTAATAACTGAAGAAAAGATCGTTGGAGCAGTCAAGAGCTATGTCAGACTGTCTTTTAAAGAAAATGTTCTGACCATTTCTTCGGAGTCAATCAACGGCAGTATCAAGGAGGAGATAGGAATCTTCCATACCGGAGAAGACATAGACATCGGATTCAATTGCAGATACCTGGCTGAAACGATGAGAGCCTGCGACAATGACGATATAGAAATCAAGTTAAATTCTCCATTAATGAGCATGGTATTCACTCCCATCAATCCGAAAGAGGGAGAAAAATATCTGTTCTTCGTTCTGCCGATAAGAATGAAGGAACAGGCATAAAGGGAAGGCATGATTGTTAGAAGCATTCGGCTGGAGAATTTCAGAAACATTGAAAAGGCAAAGCTGGATTTTTCCGAAGGGATAAATGTTCTCATAGGAAAGAATGCGCAGGGCAAATCAAATATTCTTGAAGCGGTTTATATTTTTGCCCAGGGAAAAAGCTTTCGAGCAAAAAACGACAGGGAACTGATAAGATTCGGAGAAAAAAAGGCAGTCATCTCTTTGACTTCAAAGTCTTCAAAAAAGACTAAAGACGATGATCTTTCAATGGAATATGAGTCTGGCGGAAACAGAGAAGAAACGAAAAAAACCGTAAAAAGGAACGGGGTAGTTGAAAAGAAGATAGGAAATCTTCTGGGAACATTCCGTGCGGTTTTGTTCTGCCCTGAACATCTTTTGCTTGTCAAAGGCGGACCTGCGGAGAGAAGAACTTTCATTGATATGGCCATTTGCCAGCTTAGACCTGTATATCTTAAACAGCTGCAGCGATATTATGCCCTTCTATCGGAAAGGAACAAACTTCTGAAAGATTCAAAAGAAGACAGAAGGGTATATGATCAGACGAATGAGCTGTGGGCCCAGCAGTTGGCTGAATGCGCGGGATATATCACATGTGTGCGGGCAGAGTATCTTTCCTTACTCTCAGGCGCAGCGGAAGACTGTTTTCTCGATATGACCGGAGGAGAAGAAAAACCGGAGTTTTTGTATAAGACAAGCACGGGTTCTGAAACGGACATATTTGATGAAAAGGCTGTCACTGACAGATATTACAGTCTTTACTGTTCCGAAGGAGAAAAAGAGCTGCTTGCCGGAATGACTCTGTGGGGCGTACACAGAGATGATATACAGATAACGATAAACGGAAAAGAAGCAAGATTTTTCGCCTCACAGGGACAGGACAGGTCGCTTGTCCTTTCTATGAAACTTGCCGAGGGGATAATCTCCGAAAAAGAGACGGGCGAAGCCCCGGTATATCTGTTCGACGATGTGATGAGCGAACTGGACAGAAACCGAAGGAATTTCCTTCTTGAAAGGTTCAAGGGCAGCAGTCAGATAATAATCACTTCATGTGAGCCGGAATTCTTCGGAGAAGGCGAATTCAGGACAATAAGCGTCAGCAACGGATGCTACACCTGTCCGGAATGGGATGAGGAGCCCGTCAAATGAAAAACACTGCTTCAGATATATACTTTCATGCCGGCAATAACCAGATGCTCAGAAAAAGGGATGTAATCGGTATTTTCGATTTGGACACGTCCACAAAATCCAAAACCACCGTTGACTTTCTTAAGCGAAAAGAAAAGGAAAAAAGGATAAGAAGCGTCAAGAATGAACTGCCGAAGTCGTTTATCCTTTACAGAGACAGCGACAAAAAGGGCACACGTTCAAACATAGACACAATTTTTATCGTCCAGCTGTCCTCCAGATCAATTTTCGGCAGGATTAAATAATTCAAGCAAAATCATAACTGATGAGGAAAGGACCAATAAATGCAGAACGACCGTGCTTATGAGGAAGAACAGATACAGGTGCTGGAAGGGCTTGAAGCTGTTAGAAAACGCCCTGGAATGTACATAGGATCAACATCTGTACGAGGCCTCCATCACCTGATTTACGAAATCGTGGATAATTCTATAGATGAAGCCCTTGCCGGCTGGTGCAAAAAAATAATCGTCACATTCCATAAGGACGGAAGCTGTTCCGTAAGGGATGACGGAAGAGGTATACCGAGCGGAAAACATCCCAAAATGGGAATATCGACTCTGGAGGTCGTTTTCACGGTTTTACACGCAGGCGGCAAGTTCGGAGGCGGTGGATATAAGATATCCGGCGGCCTGCACGGTGTCGGAGCATCGGTCGTTAATGCTCTTTCAGAATGGCTTGAGGTAGACAATGTCCACGAAGGAAGAAGATACACCATCAGATTTGAAAGAGGCAAAACGGTGCGTCCTTTCAAAGATAACGGACCGACTGATTCTCCGAACGGTCTGTATGTCAGATTCATGCCCGACAGCACGGTTTTCGAGGAACTTAATTTCGAATACGATACTGTTTTAAAGAGAATGAGAGAACAGGCATTTTTAAATGCCGGTATCGAAATCGTTCTGAGGGATGAGCGAGGAGAGGAGATTATCGAAAACGACCTGCTCTACGAAGGCGGAATAGTATCATTCGTGGAATATCTGAACGCTGAAAAGCATGTAGAAGCGATTCATCCCAACGTTATATACATGAAGGACCAGAAGGGCGATAATACGGCGGAGATCGCTATTCAGTACAATGACAGCTACAACGAGACTCTTCAGACCTTCGCCAACAATATCGTGACTCCCGGAGGCGGGACGCATGAAATCGGATTCAAGAACGCGCTGACGAAAGTAATAAATGAATACGCCCGAAAAATAGGCGCTATCAAGGAAGCCGACAAGAACCTGACCGGAGACGATGTCCGCGAAGGAATTTGCGCGATAGTATCCGTTAAACTTCCTGATCCGCAGTTTGAAGGACAGACGAAGGACAAGCTGGGTAATTCCGAGATCAGATCTTTTGTGGAAGGAATGGTTTCCAGAAAACTTGAGGAATATCTCGAGGAAAACCCCTTAGCCGCAAGAGCGATCATTGAAAAATCCACAGAAGCCGCAAGAGCCAGAGAGGCGGCGAGAAAAGCCAAGGAAATGACCAGGAGGAAAAATGCTCTCGAAGGCTCGACCCTTCCCGGAAAACTTGCAGACTGCCAGGAGAAAAGAGTTGACATCACCGAGTTGTTCCTCGTGGAGGGCGATTCCGCAGGCGGATCCGCAAAGGACGGACGCAACAGCAGATTCCAGGCAGTTCTTCCGCTTCGGGGAAAGGTCCTTAACGTTGAAAAAAGCAGGCTCGACAAAGTATATTCCAATATTTCCCTGATCCCTATAATACAAGCGCTCGGATGCGGTATAGGGGCGGACTTCGACATAGAAAAACTCAGATACGGAAAACTGATACTTATGGCTGATGCTGACGTAGACGGTGCTCATATAAGGATACTGCTCCTGACGTTCCTTTTCAGACACATGAGACAGCTTATTGAAGACGGACACGTTTACCTGGCACAACCGCCGCTTTATAAGATCTTCAAGGGGAAAAAGGTGCGTTATGCGTTTTCCGACGCGGAAAGGGATCAGTATCTTCAGGAGCTCGGACAGGGGGCCGCGACCCAGAGATACAAAGGACTTGGCGAAATGAACCCGAGCCAGCTGCGTGAAACGACTATGGATCCTGCTACCAGAACGATCCTGAGGGTCGAGATGGAGGATGCCATAGCCTGCGATCAGATCTTTTCAACTCTTATGGGGGATAAGGTCGAGCCCCGAAGAAAATTCATAGAAGAAAATGCCAAATACGCAGTAAACCTTGATTTCTGACAGGATGGATATGGCAGAAAGAATAATAACCGTGGCTCTGAACCCGGCGATAGACAGAAACATGTATTTCGGGCATTTTTCGACGGGGACGTTGAACAGGACCGTACGGAAAACACTGTTGTCCGTCGGGTCAAAGGCGATGAACGTGGCCTGTGTAGTCAGGGCATACGGAGGTAATTCGGCGTGCCTGTTCTTCTCGGGAGGTACAGGCGGCGAATTTCTCGAAAAAAAGCTGGAAGAGGCCGGGGTTTTATCCATAAAGGTCCCTACATCTTGCGGTGTCAGGGAAAACATAAAGATATTTGACGCTGACGGCGTTCAGACGGAAGCAAATGATTCCGGGGGGCCGTATTCGGAGTCCGAATTTCGCGAGATCGAGGATCATCTCAGATCATTGGCGGACAAAAAGACTGTTTTCGTTTTTTCCGGAAGCCTTCCGGCAGGCTGTCCACTAGATTATTACGGAAGTCTGATAGAAATAGTCAAAGAAGCCGGGTCTTATGCTGTCCTGGACTGCGACGGTGAACCGCTGAAAAACGGACTCAGGGCATGCCCCGTTCTAATCAAGCCGAATTTGAGAGAACTTGAGGAACTGCTGTCAGTCAGGCTGGAGAGTATCGAAGACGCAAAGAATGCGGTCAGAACAGCGGCAGAAAAATTCCATACAGATGTCGTCGGCACTCTGGGCGAGCACGGATCGGTCTTTTCTTCAAAAGACGGAGATGTATACACGGTCAGATGCCAGGAACAGATCAAACCTGCCGGGCTGGCTGGCGCGGGAGATACTTATCTAGGGGTGTACTGCACCGAACGGTATATAAGAGGAAGCACAGCGGAGGTTTCGCTGAAATATGCCGCTTCTGCTGCCGCGGCAAAGATCCAGGTTCCGGGAACCGGTATCCCGGATGGCCCTGAAATGAGAAGATACTATGACCGAATAGAAGTCCGGCGGGTCTGACAAATCAGAAAAAAGAAGCCGGACTAACTAGGAAAAGGAGATAAAAATTGGCACGCAAGGAAAGCACGGAGAACTTTGAATATCCGGATCAGAAAATTATCAACGTAAATATGGAGCATGAGCTGAAACAGTCTTTCATTGAATACTCCATGAGCGTAATCATAAGCAGGGCGCTTCCGGATGTTAGGGACGGGATGAAGCCTGTTCACAGGCGAATACTGTATGCCATGTACGAGGATCATCTTACCCATGACAAGGATTTTTACAAGTCCGCGACGACGGTAGGAAATGTTCTCGGGCGCTATCATCCCCACGGAGACAGTTCCGTATACGATGCCATGGTCAGACTGGCTCAGCCTTTTTCGCTGAGATATCCTCTTATCGAGGGACAGGGAAACTTCGGTAACGTCGACGGAGATCCTCCGGCCGCATACCGTTATACCGAGGCAAGGCTGTCAAGAATAGCCGGAGACATGCTTTCCGACATTGACAAAAATGTAGTTGATTTCATGCCCAATTTCGACAATAGGAGAAAAGAACCTGTTGTGCTTCCCTCGCGGTTCCCGAACCTGTTGGTCAACGGATCCGTTGGAATTGCAGTGGGTATGGCCACAAATATACCGACGCACAATCTCCGCGAGGTCATTGACGGTACCGTTTATCTGATGGATCATCCTGATGCGGAGCTTTCGGATCTTATGAACTACATCAAAGGCCCGGACTTTCCGACCGGGGCACTGATTTACGGATCGAACGGCATAATCGAAGCGTATAAGACCGGCAGAGGAAAAGCGCTGGTCAGGTCGAGGGTCGAGATCGACGATGAGGAAAAAAGACTTATCGTCACCGAGATCCCGTATCAGGTCAACAAGAGCATGCTGGTCGAAGCAATAGCCAACCTCCACAAGGACAAGAGGGTCGACGGCATAACCGGGATCAGAGACGAGTCTTCCGAAGAGGCGGGACTCCGTATCGTTATAGAACACCGCCGCGATGTCAACGGCCAGATACTTCTGAATCAGCTGTACAAATACTCCCAGCTTCAGGACACCTGCGCCATCAATATGCTGGCGATAGTAAACGGAGAACCTAAGATACTGGGTCTGAAGGCGATCCTTCAGCATTATATCGCCCATCAGGAGGAAGTAGAGACAAGAAGAGTCAGATTCGATCTTGAAAAGGCGGAACAGGAAGCCCATATTTTCCAGGGGTATAAAATAGCGATAGACAATATCGACAGAGTTATAGAAATAATTCGGGCTTCTCAGTCCGTACAGGATGCAAAGGAGCAGCTGTGTCAGGAATTCTCTCTCACGGACGTTCAGGCGCAGGCAATCGTTGAAATGACTCTGGGACGTCTTTCAGGTCTTGAAAGAAAGAAGATAGAGGACAGGCTTGAGAAGCTTCAAGAGATCATTGCAGATCTCAAAGGGATCCTGGCCGATGAGGGAAGACTCAAGGAGATCATCAAGGCTGATCTTATCAAGATCAGGGACAAATACGGTGACGACAGAAAGACCGAACTGGTTCCCGCGGAAGAGGAGATCGTATACGAGGATCTGATTGAAAGACACAAGTGCGTGATTACGATGACACACACAGGATACATTAAGCGTCAGCCTGCGTCGGCATACTCCGCCCAGCGCCGCGGCGGCAAGGGGATAATCGGAATGACGACGAAGGAAGAGGACTTCATCGAAAATGTGAGCGTGGTTTCAAGCCACTCGTTTATCCTGTTCTTTACGAATCTGGGGCGCGTATATATGAAGAAGGCGTACCAGATTCCGGAAGCGGGCAGAGCGGCAAAGGGATCCAACATCGTTAACATCCTCGAACTTTCTGAAAGCGAAAAGATAACTTCGGGAATATCGGTTGACGGATTCTCCGACAGTGAATATCTGGTAATGGTCACAAAGCGTGGAGTAGTCAAGAGGGTAACCCTTTCCGAATTTGAATATCAGAGGAAAAACGGAAAGAAGGCGATCGAGCTGGACGAAGGGGATGAGCTTCAGTTCGTTCTGCATACGGACGGCTCTGCGAATATCATCATCGCCTCCCACAACGGCATGTCAGTTTATTATGATGAAAACGAAGTCCGCGTAATGGGAAGGACCGCAAGGGGCGTCAGGGCTATCAAACTGTCCGAAAATGATTACGTAGTGGGAGTAGCCCTGGCTGACAAGAACAGACACCTGCTCACAGTCACCGAGAACGGATTCGGAAAGAGGACGTCGTTCGATGAATTCAGGCTCATGCTTCACAGAGGCGGAAAAGGCGTCACGTGCCACAAGATATCCGAGAAGACCGGAAAGCTTTGCGGTATAGCGGCTGTGGATGAAACGGACGACGTGATGATGATAACCAACGGCGGAACTATTATCCGCACGCCTGTCAGCGGAATACCCGTTTACGGCAGGGGCGCAGGCGGAGTAATAGTAATGAGACTCGGCGAAGGCGCGACTTTGGTCAATTTTGCAATGGTTGAAAAGGATCCGGACGAGGACGAAATCGGAGATGAAACGAATGAAGGCGTTCTGCCGGAAGGCGAAGAGTTCGTCTCTGATGATTTTGCCGATTCGGAGAAAGCAGAGGAAGAGAGTGAAGAGATTTAACAGGATTGCCGTGATTGCGGCGGTTGCCGTGTTGTTCGGTTTTGTTGTCGGATGCGCTCCCGCTCCTATCGATATTTCGGATGAACGTATCCAGCCTGTTCTTCAGGTCCTGCTTGAAAAGGCGGCGGAGCTGAATGAGATCTACTACGGCACAGGTCTTCCGGTGAACAAAACAGAGGACGCAAAGTTTTATGAACTGTCGGATGAGGCAAAATACAAGAATTCTGATGAACTGAAAGCAGCCACATACAGGGTCTTTTCGGATGATCTTGCATCGCAGATGTTTACAGTAGGAGTCCAGGGCATTTACGATGACGACAGTGATAAGACTGGGATAGATATGGGGCTCAATTCGCGCTACACGAGTATTCTGGGAGTGTTTTGCATGAGAGCATCCATGTCCGAACCGCTGTTTGAGCTCGGCAGAGAGTACGATATATCCTCGGCAAAGATAACCAGCAGAGGAAGCAAATACATTGAAGTCAGCATAATGAGCGAAAAAGACGGCGAAAAAGCGGAAATAACACTTACACTCGTCCCGGCATACACCCAGAAAGGGGATTCGGGTCCTGCAGAATTGAGTGAAGATAATGAAAAGACGGAAACAGCAGCCGACGCAGGAGAGCTGCTAGATAAGCCGGAGAACTGGAGACTCGATACTCCGACGTATTAAAGTAAACGGATTATCACCGTTCAATCAATCGGCAGAAAACCATTATTGTTAACGAATAACGATACAGCAACTAGAAAGGAGATAGCAGGAGAAAAGCATTTCGGAAAGAAAGGCAGAATATCCTGCGGTGCGTTCGATGAAGAAACCAGTTAAGAAGGAAGCGGTTCTCCCTCAGGATCAGACAGATAAGCAAAAGGCCCTCTCAACAGCCATTTCGCAAATGGAAAAGAATTACGGCAAAGGCATAATAATGAAACTCGGAGACAGCGCGGAAATGAACGTTTCGGCCGTATCCACCGGATCGCTGTCGCTTGATATGGCTCTCGGTGTCGGAGGACTTCCGAGAGGAAGGATAGTCGAGATCTATGGTCCGGAGTCTTCGGGAAAAACGACCGTTGCACTTCACGCGGTCGCCGAAGTTCAGCGTCTTGGCGGACAGGCTGCATTTATCGACGCTGAACATGCGCTTGACCCGGTATATGCAAAAGCGCTTGGCGTAAACATCGACGAACTGCTGGTCTCTCAGCCCGACAGCGGGGAACAGGCGCTCGACGTGACAGAATCGCTTGTCCGTTCAGGAGCTGTGGATATAGTTGTTATTGACTCGGTTGCAGCGCTGGTGCCCCAGGCCGAGATAGAGGGCGACATGGGGCAGAGTCACGTAGGTCTGCAGGCAAGGCTCATGAGTCAGGCACTAAGAAAACTGTCCGGTTCTATTTCTAAAACGAATTGTATCGTGATTTTCATAAACCAGCTGAGAGACAAAGTCGGAGTTATGTACGGAAGCCCGGAAGTCACCTCGGGGGGACGTGCTCTGAAGTACTATTCTTCCGTCAGAATTGATGTAAGGAAGACAGAGAGCCTCAAGTCCGGCAACGAGGTCTACGGAAACAGAACAAGGGCAAAAGTAGTCAAAAACAAGGTTGCCGCACCGTTTAAGATAGCTGAGTTCGATATCCTTTACGGAAAGGGGATCTCCAAATCCGGAGAAGTGCTCGACATGGCGATCGAACTTGACATCATTCAGAAGAGCGGCGCATGGTTCTCATATGGCGGAGAAAGAATCGCGCAGGGAAGAGAGAACGCGAGAAAATATCTTGAGTCCAACCCGGATATTATGAAAGCCATCGAAGAAAAGGTTAAAGAACTGTACCGTAACGCGGATATAGACGAACTTGAAAAGAAGTCTCTGGAAAAAGATGAGCTTGAAGGAGACGAGTTCGATATCCGTGTTCTCGATATGGAGGACTGATTTGACGGCCCGAATAACGGAGGTCAGCCTTGTTTCCGACGGAAGCGGAGCAAATGTCTCTCTCGTTTTCCCGGAGGGAGAGAAACGGGTTTACACTGTTTCGGAAAGCTGCTATGAAGATTGGAAGAAGGCGGAGGGAAAAACAATTTCCGAAGAGGAAGTGGCTTCGCTTGAATCCCTTTCCGAATATCGCAAGGCCTTTATCAAAGCCCTTCAGCTGCTTGAATACGGTGAACTGACAGAAAAAGGACTTGCTTTCAAGTTACGGGCAAGGGGTTTTTCCTCAGAATCAATTGAAACCGCTGTCGCGCAGGTCAAGGCAAAAGGACTGATCCGAGAGGAAGACTTCGCAGACAGAGCGGTCCGCTATTATGTTGAAAAGAAAAACTACGGCCGCGCGAGAATCATGGCAGAGATGTTTAAAAAAGGCTTTTCTAAGGACAGCGTCGACTCTGCGCTCGGAAAAGTGGCTGACGAGGAAATAGTCGAAGCGTGCAGGAAACAGATCTGCAGGAACAGAAGCCTTGCGATAAAACTAGCCGGTGATGCCGCAAACAGAAATAAAGCATATGCCGCCCTTATAAGGCAGGGCTTTACTGTTTCAGAAATCAAAGAAGCCGAAAAGACTGAGAGCTGATTTTTCCGCTTATCGTCTAAAATGACTGAAAAGAACAAACAAATGGCCGTACGGCTTCTGTAACAAACAGAAAGGAGAACGCCGCAGAGTCAGAGGACTTTGCCGGCAAATGATTCCTCGGCACCTGAATGGGCAAACAGGGATCTGATTTCACATTCGGATGAAAATAAATGTTATTTCGCTGGGTTGCCCGAAAAATCAGGTTGATCTGGAGGTAATGGCAGCGGTACTCGAAGAAAAAGGACACGTGCTTGTAAACGAGGATATCGATGCGGACATTGTCATTATTAACACCTGCGCTTTTATTGAGGAAGCTGTAAAGGAATCGATAGACAACATCCTTGACGAAGCATGGCTCAAGAAAAACCGCGGGCTGAAAGGGATTATTGTCAGCGGATGTCTTGCGGAACGGTACGGGGAACAGATATTCAGAGAAATGCCCGAGGTGGATGCGGTAATAGGCGCTGGCAGCATACATGATATTTGCGAAGCGGTGGAAGCGGTCTCTGAAGGCAGAAAGTTCACATCGCTCAAGCCAATCGATGAGATGGAACTGGGAGGGACGAGGAAACTTACAGGTCCCTGCTATTCCAACTATCTGAAGATCGCGGAAGGGTGCGATAATCACTGTACATACTGCGTAATTCCCCAGATCCGCGGGCGATACAGATCGAGAAAGATGGAGGATCTGATAGAGGAAGCCCGTTCCCTTCAGAAGAAAGGCGTCAAAGAGCTTATTCTCGTTGCTCAGGACACTACAAGATACGGTACAGACATATACGGAAAGAAGATGCTGCCACGGCTTTTAAAGGAACTTGCCGACAAGACGGAAATACCGTGGATACGCGTTTTATACTGTTATCCGGAAGAGGTGGATGAAGAACTCGCGGAAGCGATCAACTACAGCGATCGCATACTCCCGTATATCGATCTTCCCGTCCAGCATATTTCCGATGCCGTGCTGAATCGCATGAACCGCAGAGGAGGAGAAAAAGCAGTAAGGGAAGCAGTGGCTCTTCTCAGAAAAAAGGTGAAGGACCTTGTTCTCAGAACGACTTTGATAGTAGGATTTCCCGGTGAGACAGAGGAGGATGTCAGACAGCTTTGCGAATTTGTCGATGAAGTGAAATTCGATCATCTCGGAGTGTTTACCTATTCGAGAGAAGAAGATACACCCGCTTCACTCATGCCCGGCCAGATCGATGAAAAGATCAAGGAAGAAAGAAAAGAAGCGGTTATGCGCAGACAGCTTGACATCTGCAGCGTCAAAAACGAGGAAAAGGTTGGACAGACGATCGAGGTCATCTGCGAGGGATACGATGTGGTTGCGGAAACGTATTTCGGAAGAAGCCGCGGAGACGCTCCGGAGATAGACGGAAAGGTCTTTTTCACCGGCAAAAAGGCTATTGCGCCGGGGACATTCGTGAATGTCAAAATCGAAAAAGCGATAGATTATGATCTGATCGGAAAGACGGTCAATAGTTGAATACGGGGGACTGGTCTATGGGAAAAATGAATCTGCCAAACAAGCTTACGGTTTTGAGGATAGTCCTTGTTCCTGTTTGCTGGGTGATAATAATGCTGCCGCCGACAGAAGCTATTGAAGGATGCGAGATGCTTCAAAGGATAATCGGCGCAGTATTGTTCGTTTTGCTTTCATTTACCGATTTCCTGGACGGAATGATCGCGAGAAAATACAATTTCATTACGGATTTCGGAAAATTTCTGGATCCGCTCGCGGACAAGTTCCTTGTCATAGGCACATTGGTTGCGATAGCATTTAAGGACAGAGGTGGCGCTCCGGTATATACGGCGGTGCTTTTTATATCCATAATCGTCGTTGTAATGAGAGAACTGGCGGTCACTTCTCTCAGACTTTTGGTTTCAAAAAAGTCCGGGGAGGTAATAGCGGCAAAGTGGCTCGGCAAGATAAAGACGGTATCCCAGATGGTTTGCATCATAGTTGTCCTGCTGGAACCGGTGTTATTCGGAGAAAGCCGCATATTGAGCTACATAACGATCTCCTTTATGACACTCATGACTATTCTTTCGGGAATAGATTATTTCAGGTCATACTGGTCATTTATCGATTTCACAAAATAGAAAGCGAAAGGCAGAGCAGAACATGTCAGAGACTGCAACGTATACGATACCGTTGAAAACAATAATGGAAGAACTGTCGCTCGAGGTTCTTTCCGCGCCGGATAAGCTTGAGGATGTCCTTATCGAAAGAAAGGAAGTCAACCGTCCCGGAATGCCGCTCGCGGGTTTCTACGATCATTATGAGAAAAGCAGGATACAGATTATCGGGAAAGTCGAATCGCTTTATATAGCTCAGCTGTCCCCCGAAGACAGATTTAAGAGTCTGGATGCTTTTTTTGCCAGCAAACCGGTGGCTGTTGTCATAACGACGTCCATTGAACCGGCAGAGGGGATGACTGATCTCGCGTCGAAATATTCGGTTCCTCTGCTCAGGACACCGGAGAACACTTCCGAATTCATGGCCAGACTGATTGCGTATCTGAATGTTGCGCTTGCGCCGAGACTGACCAGACACGGAGTCCTTGTCGAGGTTTACGGAGAGGGAATTCTCATTCTGGGCGACAGCGGAATAGGAAAGAGCGAAACGGCGATCGAACTGGTAAAGCGTGGACACAGGCTGATTGCCGATGACGCGGTGGAAATCAAAAGGGTCTCGGCAAAAACGCTGGTCGGTTCGGCGCCGGAGATTATCAGACACTATGTGGAACTCCGCGGTATCGGAATCGTTGATGTCAGGAGGATTTTCGGCATGGGATCCGTAAAGGATACCGAGAAGATCGATCTGATTATCAAACTCGAGCCATGGGAAAGCGGAAAAACGTATAACAGGCTTGGAGACGAGGATGAATACACAGAGATATTAGGAATACAGATCCCGTCGATTCTGATCCCTGTCAGGCCCGGAAGGAACCTGGCGGTCAGTCTCGAGATTGCTGCTATGAACAACAGACAGAAAAGGATGGGGTACAATACAGCTGTTGAATTCAACAAAAAGCTGATGGGGCAGAGCAGTGAAGACGCAAGGTAGCCGAAAAAAGATCACCGTTTATACAGACGGCGCATGCAGCGGCAATCCCGGACCGGGCGGATGGGCAGCTATCCTTGAATACCGCGGGACCGAAAAAGAGATTTCCGGCGGCGCCCCGGAAACGACAAACAACCGGATGGAGGTCACCGCCGTGGTGGAAGCGCTCTCAATACTTAAGGAACCATGCGAAGTTGAACTTCATACGGATTCACAATATATTTGCAACAGTATGAACAACGGATGGGCAGAGAGCTGGAAAGCAAAGGGTTGGAAAAGAAAAGGCGGAGAACCGGCATTGAACGCCGACCTTTGGGATAAGGTGCTTGATTTGTGCGCCGTCCACGATGTGACTTTCATATGGGTTAAGGGCCATGACGGCGATGACAGAAACGAAAGATGCGACAGACTTGCGGTTTCCCAGTCGGTCGCTTTTCAAAATAATCAAACAGACAGGGCGAAGCTATGATTAAAATGCTGCATTTTGCGGATGTACATCTTGACAGCCCGTTTTCTCTTTGCGATGCAAGCCAGAGCGTAAAGAGAAGAAACGAGCATCGGGCGGTATTCACATCTGTGATGACCTATGTACGGACCAGCGGAATAAAATATGTGCTGATCTCCGGAGACCTGTTCGATATGAGGGCAGTTTCAAGGGAGACGGTCGATATCGTTCTTCGCGAATTCAGTGTTAATCCGGGGACCAGATTTATCATTTCTCCCGGGAACCATGATCCGTATTCCTCTGAATCTGTTTATTCCAAAGTCAGATTTCCGGACAACGTGTATATATTCAAGTCCGAGGAGCTTACCAGACTGGAATTTCCGGATGACGGCGTGGATATCTACGGATACGCGTTCACTTCGTCCTCTCTGGTCAAGTGCCCTATAGTGGGCAGAAGCGTGGAGAACAGTGAAAGGCTGAATATCCTGGTGGCACACGCGGATACTTCTTCCGCGATTTCGAGATACTGTCCCGTTACGGAGAAGGATATCATCCGGTTCGGCGCTGATTATACCGCGCTTGGACATCTGCACAATACCGACGGGGTCCATAGTCTGTCTAACGGCGGCCTGTACGCATATTCAGGGTGTCTGGAAGGCAGGGGGTTTGACGAATGCGGGTACAAGGGAGCCATCCTTCTGGACATTAATTATGACAGAGGTGCCGGAACGAAAAAGATCTCAACCCATCCGTACCGTTTTTCTAAAAGGAGATATGCTTCAGAGGAGATCGATGTGACCGGTCTTTCGGAGACGGACGAGATAGTCGAAAGGGTCAGGAGCAGAATAAATGAAAAGCATTACGGTGAAGAAACTGTTCTTCGGGTCGTGCTTACGGGCTCTGTTTCGCCGAAGCTTACCTCTGACGTTTCCGCGATTGAATCAGCACTGTCTCCGCTGTATGCTTTTGAATTGCTTGACCGCACGTTTCCGGTCTTTGACGATGATTTTCTGAAATCGGATGTAACGATCAGAGGGGAGTTTTACAGATCGATGCTCCCGAAGATGACATCGGGCTCACCGGAAGAGAGGGAGCTTGCAGCCTGGGCGCTCAGGTACGGCCTTTCTGCGCTTGCCGGAGAAAACATTATTGATTTTTGATGTCTGAGAACGGAGAAGTATGACAGATGTACATAAAACGTTTGTATATTGACTCATTCGGAGGCTTGAGCAAAAAGGAATACGATTTTTCGGAAGGCGTTAACATTATCCAGGGCAACAACGAATCAGGGAAATCCACGATACTTTCCTTTATCAAGTTCATGCTCTACGGCGCACAGAGCAAACCGTCCGGAGGGCTCTCGGTTTCGGAAAGGAAACTTTTCCTTTCATGGAAAGAAGGTCGCGCGGCGGGAAACATGACCGTTGAGGTCGGCGGAAAAGAATACCGGATAGAGAGGGAGCTCTCGATCGCTTCAAGGGTCGGGGTTTCGGAAAACGGGAAGGAAGTATTCAGAGAAACCGTAGAAGTGATCAATACCGCGAACGGAGCGATCGAAATGACCGGAAAAAACCCGGGAGAGGTGTTCCTCGGTGTCTCGGAGGACGTGTTTGCGCTGACTGCCTTGGTCGGGCAGATATCCGGGGTGAGGGTCAATGGGGCCGATATATGTACCTCCATCGAGGACCTTCTGTTTTCCGCGGACGACTCCGTTAATACTGAGAAGGCGATAGGAAAACTGGATGAGGCCAGAAGAAAGCTGCTTCATAAATCAGGAAAAGGCGGAGATATTTACGATCTTGAATGTGAAAAATCCGCATTGAGGGCAAAACTGGCCGAAGCAAGAGAAGCTGCAGATGAGATTATTTCTCTTGACGAGACCGCGCAGGAGTGCAGAGATACTATAAGTGCAAACAATGACAGGATAAGCCAGCTTGAAAAGCTATCCGAAGCAAGTGAGGCGTTTCAGGTCTCTAAACGTTTCGATACTGTTCATTTGTACGAGAAAAAGATAAATGAGATCAAGGAAGGCCTTGAAAAGATCAAGGGCGGGGACAAACACGACGAGGATGTGCTCGTCAATCTCAGGGCAAGGACGAGAGATTATTCTGTGACCCAGCAGGCGGCGGAAGGCGCGAAGTCCAAGCTCGATGATCTGATGAGGAACGGGGGATCGATAGAAGTAGATCCTTATGTAAAAGAGATCTACCGCATGGGCGGACGCGATGCCGCGGAGAACGAGTTTGAAAGGCACTGCAAAAAAATGAAAAGACTGCTCGGCAGCGCTGTTGCGTTTCTTGTATTCGCGGTCCTGGCGGCAGCAGGCGGAGCGGCAATAATGCTGTTGAATCTGCCTCGCGGATATGCATACGGTCTGTTTGCGCTTGCGGCGGGGCTCCTGATCCTCAGCATCAGCGGATTTGCCAACCGGGCACGTCATAAGGAATACGTCAAATATGCTCTTTCGAAGGCGGGGGTCTCAAGGATATATGAGTTTTCGGACGGCCTGGACAACCTTTTCGAGATTGAAAAAGAAAAAGAGCAGAAAAGGAAAGAACTGTCCGAGGCAAAACTTTCCCTTGAATATGCCAAAGAAAGGATGAATGACGCCGGCAAAGCGGTGGCAAAAGTCCTTGAAGAGGCCGGTATCTCGGCAGAAGACTTCAATCCGGAGAGACTGGAAGAGGTTGAATCGGAACTTGAAACGAAAATAAACGGGAAAAAGACGCTCCTCGGGGCTATGGAGCGATTCACTCCGGCTCTTGAAAATGCGCTTGAGCAGGTCAAGGGATATGACGAAAGCGAGATAAAGAACACACTGAAAGACGCTGACAGAGATCTGCTGGAACGAATCAACACATCTGAATTGCGCAGAGAAAGAGAGTTTCTGATATCGTCGACGGCCGCTCTCAACGAGAAATTGACCGAAGTCAGCAAAAGAAGGGCGGTTCTTTCTGCTCTCAGCGGCGACCCGGATGAGATGGTCGCAAGGGAAGGAGAGATCGAGCGAAGAATTATCGAACTCAAAAAGCGCCACGATGCATATTCTCTGGCGGAAGAGGTACTTATCAGCGCCGGCGAGAGCCTGCGGAACGGTCTTTCTCCGAAGCTGAATTCCGTTGCCCGCGAGATAATGAGCGGCGTTACAGCCGGAAAATACGACAAGCTTGGAATAGGTCAGGATTTTTCCATGACTGTGGAATCCGAAGGAACGACACACGAAGCCGACTATCTCAGCGCAGGTACCAGAGATGTGTCATATATTGCTTTGCGACTGGCTCTGATGAAGACCGTCTTTCCAGTGGAAATGCCCCCTATGCTTCTTGATGAGAGCATGGCCAGGCTGGACGACACAAGATTATCAAATATGCTGGAGACCATCAACGGGATCTCTTCGCACAAGAATATCCAGTTTATCATTTTCACCTGTCAGAAGCGCGAGGCGGAAATGGCATCAAAATATTCATTCAGAGTAACGGATCTCTCAGACGGACAGGCTTCGTTCTATTGAAAGATGACCGGGGGATCCGGCTAACGGCTGCCACAGAATGAAAAAGCAGCAGAACTGCGATCGCAGTTCTGCTGCTTTTGTCTTGTTCAGCGAACAAAAGATTATTTATTTACGTTGTGGACCCTTTGAACATTCGGGCAATCAAGCTCCGGGATCCTGAGAACGGGTGCAGCCCAGCGCACTGCGTTGCGGATAATGGTCTGAACATTCTCGTTATAGAAGATCGGGAAGGTCTCGTGTCCCGGCTGGAAATAGAATATCCTGCCGTTCTCGCGGTGGAAAGTACATCCTGAACGGAACAGCTCTCCGCCTTCATACCAGCCCATGAATACGACTTCATCAGGCTCCGGGATACCAAAGGGCTCCGCGTAAGTTTCCACGCCGTCAAGTTCGAAATATCTTCCGATACCTTTTGCGATCGGGTGGGCGGGATTGATGGTCCAGATCCTTTCAAGATCGCCGTCTTCACGCCAGCTGAGGTTGCAGCTCGTTCCCATGAGCGCTCTGAAGATCTTTGAGTGGTGACCGGAATGAAGGACGATCAGTCCCATTCCTTTCAGGACGGATTTCCTTACTCTGTTTACGACGTTATCCGGAACGTCGCCGTGTCTGATGTGACCCCACCAGATCAGAACGTCCGTGTCGTTAAGAACGTCCTCGGTAAGGCCGCATTCCGGATCGTCAAGCGTGGCGGTCCTTACTTCAATGTCATCGCACCTCAAAAAGTCGGCAATGGCATTGTGAATGCCGCGGGGATAAATACTTGCTACTTTTTCACTTTCCTTTTCATGAGCGTATTCGTTCCAAACTGTCACTTTGATCATGTTTCTATACCTCTTGTTCAAAAGATTACAGGATAATTTCGTGGCCGGTCTCGGCGGATTTGTAAATAGCTTCAAGGATCTTGATCATATTCAGGCCCTGCTCGGGGACAAATACGGGACTTGCTTTTCCGAGAACGACATCTACGAAGTTGCGTATGTTCTTCTCGTGAGGCGCCATTCCCTTCCAGTCGATTATGCCCGGGTCGATATCTGTCGTGTTGCCGTTGCTGTCTTCGCCGTAGATAAGTACTTTTCCGTTTGTATGTGTATTGTTGATTGCTCCCGCCTTGGTGCCGCGCAGTTCAAAGAAGACATCGTCTTCGGGAACGTTAGAAGCCCATGACACTTCGATCTGAAGACAAGCTCCGTTGTCAAAACGGACAAAGGCCATCGCAAGATCTTCGACATCGAAAGTCGATATCTCGCCTTCTTTGAGTTTGCCCTGGGCGCTGCCGTCATTGCCGAAAATATTGTAAGTGCATCCTGAGACGGATACCGGGGTCGGATTGCCCATGAGCCACATGGAGAGGTCGATCATATGAACGCCGAGATCTATCAGAGGACCGCCGCCGGACAGTTTCTTGTCGGAGAACCAGCTTCCGTGGGGAGGACCTCCGCGGCGGCGCTGCCATCCGCATCTGCCTGCATAGACCCAGCCGAGCTTGCCTTCTTCGATATAGTTTTTGAGGTAAGTCGAGATCGGGCGGAAACGGTTGTTTCTGATGACCATGAGCGTCTTGCCGCTCTTTTCGGCAGCGGCTTTCATCTTTTCGGCCTCAATAACGCTTACAGCGTCGGGTTTTTCGCAGAGCACGTTGATCCCGCTGTTCAAAGCGTCAACGGCAATTATGGAATGATAATAGTTCGGAGTGCAGATATCGATCGCATCCAGCCCGGGAACCGCAAGAAGATCATGATAGTCTTCGAATACTGCCGGCGTGTAACTGAGATTTTTCTCCTTCGCGTACTGTTCCGCTTTTTCTTTAGCTCTCTCAATGATGATATCGCAGAAAGCCACGATCTCAACTTCGTCGATGTTCAGGTAAGCGGGAAGGTGAGCCCAAGTCAGTATGCCGCCGCATCCAACGACACCCAGTTTGATTTTTTCAGACATGAATTGTTACCTCCGGTAAAAATGTAATTACATGCAACCGCTTTCGGTGAGAAAGCAAAAGGACTGTTATCCGCCCGGCAGGACCGTGGCTTCATATGCCAGCGCCGCGGTTAATCACGTCAGAACGGATCTTTCTTCAACAAGGTCCTTTAATTCTGGTCTTAACCCGTCAGGTTAAAGAACTATTTCATGACCGGATTCTGCGGACTTGTAGATTCCCTCGAGTATCTTGACCATGTTAAGTCCCTGTTCGGGGACGAACATGGGTTTGACTCCGTTGAGCACGACGTCGGCAAAGTGGCGAATGTTCGCTTCATGCTGCGGACACTGGTCGTATATGCAGGGGATCATGTCTGTTACAGCGCCGTTCTCATATCCGAAGAGTTTGAGTCTGCCTCCCGAGGCTCTGCCGTCGATAGCGCCTTCCTTTGTGCCTCGCAGTTCGACGAACAGATCGTCATCGATTATGTTGGAAGCCCAAGATACCTCGACCTGAAGGCAAGCCCCGTTTTCAAAGCGGATAAATGCCATGGCAAGATCTTCCACGTCAAAAATGCTCTTTTCGCCTTCTTTAAGGATACCATCGCAGCTTCCGTCGTTGCCGAATTTGTTGTAGGTGCATCCGCTTACGGTAACAGGTTTCGGATTGCCCATCAGCCACATGGTAAGATCTATCATATGGACGCCGAGATCGATAAGAGGACCTCCGCCGGACTCGGCTTTATTTGAGAACCAGCTTCCGTGAGGCGGACCGCCGCGGCGGCGCTGCCATCCGCAGCGGGCTGCGTATATCTCGCCCATCTTTCCTTCTTCGATGTGCTTTTTAAGGAACTGGGATGAACCTCTGTAACGGTTGTTTCTCATGACCATGAGGGTCTTGCCGCTCTTCTCGGCGGCAACTTTCATCTTTTCAGCCTCTATGACGTTAATCGCATCAGGTTTTTCACAGAAAACGTGAAGTCCGTGATTAAGGGCTTCAACGGCAATAATTGAGTGGAGGTAGTTGGGAGTGCAGATGTCTACCGCTTCGATCCCAGGCATGTTGATCAGATCGATGTATTTTTCGAAAACCTGAGGAGCGGGACAGTTTTTCGCACTCTGATATCTGTTTGCGGCGCTCTGCGCTCTTTCAACGATGATATCGCAGAATGCGATTACTTCGACATTGTCCATGTGGAGATATCCCGGGAAGTGCGCGCCGTTCATGATGCCGCCGCATCCGATTACGCCGATTCTTAGCTTTCTTGACATAACGATCACCTCATATCAGATAAAATAAAGGTATTGGACCCGGACAAATGATCCGGGCGGCGAATGAATCAGCATTTTCCTGAAGAACAGGCATTCCTGACATAATCGGAAAACGCTGTACAGTTACAAAAAGTTTACCACATTAAAGGAACATATGATATAATATATTTGCATATAAATATAAATTTTTTGTTATTCGCGGAATCTGTGCAATCAGCAATCCGGGGACAGGACCAATCGCAAGCGCTCCGGTCCGAATAACATGTTATCCCAAGCAAATTATTTGACTTTTTGACCGGGAGGAGCAATGAAATCAGCAGGAAAAAAACCGGATAAAAAGCGGATCTCCCTGTGTGCGGACTGCGGGGAGGTGTTCACGGAATCCGAAGGGGCGGAGTGGCAGTCCAGACAGGACGACAGGATGATCGAAATCGTCATGGTCATCAGGGGCAGCTGCGATGTCAGGACCAGCGACGGAGACATTGCCCTGGTCAGGGGCATGGCTATGGTAACGGAATGCGGATCCGGATACAGCATAAGAAGCCGCAGAAAGATCAAGGATATAAAATATGTAAAAATCGTTCCGGAACTGATTATCGACGTTCTGGGCGCCGAAGAGGCCGCCGCGGTGATGGCGGTTTTCAGTAATACTACTACGGTTTCATTTTCCGGAAACGAAGATCTGTTTTTGTCGGTCTGCGGCGAGTTCAAAGCAATTAAAGCAGAGACAAAAAAGGGTCTGCCGGGATTCCGGACAGCTGTTCTGGCTCATATACTTAATATTTTTACGACCATATTGAGAATTAAAACAGACGGATCCGACGCAGAGGAAAAAAAGGACAATCCGAGTCCGCTGATAAGAAAATGTCTAAGTTATGTCAGGGACAACTATCCGGAGGCGACGCTGTCCTCGGCGGCGGAGATATGCGGGGTCAGCTACTGGTATCTTTCGAGGCAGTTCAAAGAGGCTGTGGGACTGAGTTTCAGCGATTACGTCAATACGGTCAGGATCAACAGATCGGTTTCTCAGCTTCTGAACTCGAAAGACAGTATTACTGAGATCGCCCTTTCTGTCGGGTTTTCTTCAACGAGTTATTATATACAGACGTTTAAGAAAATAAAAAAATGTTCACCGAACGCTCTGAGGAAACTATTCCCGCGCAGTACCGATGCGGTCGAAAAAACAGAACCGGCTGACGGACTAACGTCGGAAAAGCCTGACGCGAATACATGACATTCCCCGTGATTATTTCAGATTGTGCGGAAAAATCATGAATCCTGTTGAAAAAAAGAGCCGCAGATGGTAATATCATTATGTAAAATCTCATTCACTTGAAACGGAGGAAAATATAATGGGATATGGAAAAGGCGAAACAATCCGGGTCGGCATCATAGGATGCGGGGGTATTGCCAAAGGCAAGCATCTTCCGGGCATCAAGGAAATTGACGGGGTAGAAGTCGTAGCTCTCTGCGATATCATCCCCGAGAGAGCGGAAGCTCTTAAGGAAAAGTTCGGGCTGACCGACGCAAAGATCTATACCGACTATAAGGAACTTCTCAAGGACGAGACAATCGACGACGTTCAGGTATGCACGCCGAACCGTTCACACAGTTTCATCACCGTGGACGCGCTTGAAGCGGGCAAGAATGTTATGGTGGAGAAGCCGATGGCTATAAATGCCGCTGAGGCGAAAAAGATGCTCGATGCAGCAAAACGCACCGGCAAAGCTCTCACCGTCGCATACCAGAACCGTCAGAATACCGAGATGAGGTATCTGTACAGAGAAGCAAGAAAAGGCACGTTCGGCGAAATCTATTATGCCAAGGCAAAGGCGCTCCGCCGTCGCGGCGTTCCTACATGGGGCGTTTTCATGAACGAATACGAGCAGGGCGGAGGTCCTCTGATAGATATCTGCACTCACTCGCTGGACCTTACTCTGTGGATAATAGACAATTACAAGCCGAAGGTTTGCTTCGGCACGACATTCCACAAACTCGGCAAACTGCCGCCCGAGTATCAGGGCAACGGCTGGGGCAACTGGGATCCCGAAAAGTTCACTGTTGAGGATTCCGCGTTCGGCATGTGCGTTATGGAGGACGGTACGGTTGTAAGCCTTGAGTCATCATGGGCTCTCAACAATCTCGACAACGGCGAGGCAACGACAGAGATCTGCGGTACGCTCGCAGGTGCTGAGTTCAAGAACGGACTGACCATAAACGGAGTTCAGAATGGCCGCAAGTATGAGATGAAAGTGGACTGCAAGAACAGAAAGGGAGCGGATTTCTACGACGGGATAGGGGACGAAGGTTCCACATCACGCGAACAGAGAGTCTGGTACAATTATCTCCGGGGCGAAGGAGACCTTTTCGTAAAACCCGAGCAGGCATACGTGGTAACACAGATACTTGAGGGCATTTACGAATCGGCTAAGACCGGAAAAGCATATTTCTTCAACAACTGAGCCCGGCGCTGTTTACTTTATTGACAGAATACGGAGGATTAGAATATGGGATACGGAAAAGGCGAGACCATTCGGGTCGGTATTATAGGATGCGGAGGAATTGCGAACGGAAAGCACATCCCCGGGATCCTTGCAATAGAAGGCGTTGAGATAGTTGCTCTCTGCGATATAATTCTCGACAAGGCTGAGAAGACCAAAGAAAGACACGGACTAGTCAATGCCAAGATCTATCAGGATTACAAGGAACTTCTCAAGGACGAGAGCATCGATGATGTTCAGATCTGCACTCCCAACCGCTCTCACAGTTTTATAACGATAGATTCGCTGGAGGCCGGCAAGAACGTTATGGTTGAGAAGCCCATGGCCATTAATGCCGTCGAAGCGAAAAAAATGCTCGACGCGGCAAACCGTACCGGCAAATCACTCACAGTCGCATACCAGAACCGTCAGAAGCCGGAGATGCGGTATCTTCGCGATGAGGTCAAAGCGGGGACATTCGGCGATATCTATTATGCCCAGGCAACAGCTATCCGCCGCCGCGGAGTACCTACGTGGGGCGTTTTCATGAACGAGTATGAACAGGGCGGCGGTCCCCTTATAGATATCTGCACGCATTCACTCGACGGAACGCTGTGGGTAATCGACAAGTACAAACCGAAGGTCTGCTTCGGCAAGACGTTCCACAAACTAAGCCAGCTTCCGACAGAACTTCAGGGTAACAGTTGGGGTTCCTGGGATCCTGCGAATTTCACAGTCGAAGATTCGGCTTTCGGTCTCTGCATAATGGATGACGGAACTCTTATAAGGCTTGAGACGTCATGGGCGCTGAATACGACGACACTGGTTCCGGAAGGAAGAACGGCGATATTCGGTACTCTGGCAGGAGCTGACTGCGTTGATTCCGATCTCAGGATCAACGGTGTTCGTGACGGCAGACAGTATGTCAAGACTATAGGATGCAAACCCAGCAAGGGAGCCGCATATTTTGACGGCGTAGGCGATGAGGATATAAAGATCCGCGAGCAGAGAGTATGGTACAATTATCTACGCGGTGAAGGCGAGCTCTTTGTGAAGCCGGAACAGGCATATGTCGTCAGCCAGATTCTTGAAGGGATCTATGAGTCTTCAAGGACGGGAAAAGAAGTCGTGTTTGACTGATCTTGTTTTAAACATATAAGACAGACTGAAATTCTTTATTCAAACAAAACAGAAGCAGTGTCCTCCCGGAATACGGGTCAGGACACTGCTTTTTGATTGGAGCCGAACAGGCGTTAATAAACCCCCAGTTCAACTGGGGGTAAGTAAAAAACACTTTAGTATAAGAAAGAGAAAATCTCCTGTGATAAACTAAGTGCGGTCTGGCAACCACACAAAGGAACACAGGAGGTTTTGTCATGAAAGATGACGTACAAAGTTTAACACATAGCAAGTGGAGATGCAAGTACCATATAGTATTTGCACCGAAGTACCGAAGGCAAATCATATATGGAAAAATCAAGGCGGATATAGGGAAAATATTAAGAGAATTGAGTGAGAGGAAGGGAGTAGAGATATTGGAAGCGGAGTGCTGTCAAGATCATATACATATGCTTGTATCGATACCGCCACATATGAGTGTATCAGAGTATATGGGGTATTTGAAGAGCAAGAGCAGTCTAATGATATTTGATCGGCACGCCAATCTCAAATACAAGTATGGTAACAGGCATTTTTGGTGCAGAGGATACTATGTCGATACAGTAGGAAAGTACGAAACGGCGATAAGAGACTATATCAGAAATCAATTGCAGGATGACATAGCCAATGACCAGATTAGCCTAAAAGAGTTCGTAGACCCGTTTACGGGTGAGCCGGTGAAATAAGGCATAAAACAAGCCCCCGAGAAGGGGGCTCGCCAGAAATAATAGTGTGATTGCTAGACTATTTCGGTGCCCCCTTTAGGGGGCAACCACAGGAGATAAGCCCTTATAGGGCTTGGTCAAACCACCGGTTCAACCGGTGGTTTTGATTTGTGCCGGACTGCCGCATCGATATGACGGAGCGAAATTTTCGTTATGAAACCGTGTATTACATTGAGATTCAAATAATATTACTGAAATATTTATCAGTTTAACTATTGATATATTTGCTGATGCCTGATATAATGTCAGAGAAAAAGAAGGAGGTACCTATTATGCCTGATATGACGAATGCAATCACCAATACGATCTCTATAGCGCTCTTCAATCGCGGATTGGCGGGAAAGGTCTTTGAAGACGTGAAAAGAAGCGGTGCAAAGGTGGTTATAAAAAATAACGCTCCCGAATGTGTGCTTCTCTCTCCTGACGAGTATGTAAAACTTATGGATGAGGTAAACGACGCGCGTCTTCTCTCTCTCGCCGCCGAACGTATGGCGAACTTTGACGCGTCGGGCGCCATACCTGAAGCGGAAGCGTTGAAAGAATTGGGGATCACCGCCGACGAACTCGCCGACGCTGACAAGGTGGAGATTGAATGAGCTGGAAACTTGTCTTTTTGCCCGAAGCTCTGAAGGATATGAAAAACCTTGACGGCAATCGGAAGATTTTGGTATTGAAAGCCATCAAGAAGGTACAGACGAATCCTCTGCCGACGTACGAGGGTGGATTAGGAAAGCCGCTCGGCAACAAAGGAAGCAACAATCTGACCGGCTTTTTGAAGATTAAATTGCGCGACGCCGGGATTCGCGTTGTTTACAAACTTATCAAAGTGGAAACAGAAATGCTCGTCATAGTCGTCGGTGCGAGAGCCGATGATGAGGTTTACGAAATCGCAGACAAAAGAATAAAGAGACACGGGCTATGAGTCTCGTACACAATCTGTGAACGTCTGTCGGAAGGCGGGCGTTCTTTTTTTGTGTGTCGGGCACGACACCTACCTAACTGGTGAAAGACCAGTCGCGAGTATTTACCGCCAAGCGTAGCGACGGTCACTTGTTTGCGAACAACTGATATGAACTGTCATTCACTGCCGCAGTGGCTGGGCAATTCCTGAATCTGCTTAATCTGAAGATCTGGTGGGGCCGCAATTGGTTGGAAAGCGGATCAATTGTAGCTTGTAACCTACATCTCAAGCGTAACGGGAAGTTATTTTTCCCAGCCGTATTGATATATTATTACAGGATGATATAATCCGACATGAAAAGAGAAATTTCGCTGCCGGAACGAAACAAAAATCAATGCAGCTAAGGAGGAGAATATGAGAAAACTGGCTAGTCTTCAGAAGATCTGGAAAATTGAGCCGATCGAGGGCGCGGACAGGATTGAGCTTGCGCATGTTCTCGGCTGGCAGTGCGTAGTCAACAAGGGGCAGTTTCAGCCGATGGATGTAGGAGTGTATTTTGAAATCGACAGTTTTCTGCCGGTCCGTCCCGAATTTGAATTCATGAGAGCGTCAAGCTACAAGAAAACGGATATAATGGGAGAGGGCTTCAGACTCCGGACGATGAAGTTCAGAGGACAGATCTCCCAGGGACTCCTGCTTCCTGTCGGAAGTTTCCCGGAGATCCCGGAGGGAACGGAACTCGGAAGCGATGTTTCGGATTTGCTTGGCGTCAGGAAATGGGAAATAGAGGAACGTGCCACGACCGGGGGGACCGTGATCGGAAATCTTCCTTACGATATCCCGCACACAGACGAGACCAGAGTCCAGGAGAACCCGGAACTCATCAGTGCTTTCTCGGGCCTTGAGTATTATATCTCCACTAAGATGGACGGTTCTTCCCATTCGATCGGCATAGACGAGAACGGATTTCATGTTGCCGGTCATAATTTTGAATACAAGGACGACGGCAGCAGTTCTTTTTACGAACTTGTAAAAGCGAGAGGATATAAGGAAAAGATCGAAGACTTTGCCAGGCAGAATGGGCTGACGACTTTTACCGTTCAGGGCGAATTCTGCGCGCCAGGAATACAGCGGAACAGGCTCAGACTGGCTAGACCTGAATGGTATGTCTTTACTGTACGCGAGAACGGTGCCCGGGTCGGACTTGCCAGAATGCTGCAGGTTTGCGATGCTCTTGGTTTCGAACATGTTCCGATAGAAGAAATCGGAGAAAATCTTCCTTCAAAGTATCCCAGTGTAGACGCGCTTCTAGAGCGTGCCGACGGCGAGTATCCGAACGGCGGGAAAAAAGAAGGAATCGTCATCAGGCCGACTGAGCCGGTCTTCTGTCCGCTGATAAGTGCAAGCCTTTCCATGAAGGTCGTGAGCAACAGTTATCTGCTAAAAATTGAAACCTAGTCCGGCAGAGATCACAAAACAGGATCTTCTGTTTTCCATTGATAGACATGGTCCGGTCTTAAGCAGATCAAAAAAGCATCATCGGGTAAAATGGATGCTGCTTGAGGTCATTCATAATATAATCGTGCAAAAAAAGTGTCAGCCGGCGGTTTTTACCGCTGGCTTTTGGTATAATGACTATAATATGAAAATTTGGCTGGACCGGGAAAGAATCTGACGGGTCCGGACGGGAGGGGAACTGATAATGACATCGTTAAAGAAGACGCTCTGCCTGCTGCTCCCGATCGTTTTCACTGCCGCGGCGCTGTTCGCATGCGGCGGAAGCGGACAGTCCGCAGAGACAGGGAAGCCCGGGGAAGACCCGGGGGACACCACTGCATTTTCGAACGAGACGACTTTTCAGAGAGTAGAGGACAGCCTGCCGGAATCGCTGAATTTCGGCGGGGAGAAAGTGACGATCCTCGCTCCCAAGCTCGGCTTGAATTCGCTGGTCGACATCTATGCGGAAGAGCTCAACAGCGACCCGATCAACGATTCGGTGTTCAACCGCGAAAAATTCGTTGAGGACAGGCTCGGGGTAGAGATAAGCTATCCGGAGCCCAGCGGCCCGCTCCTCGAGGTCATGCTGAAGCAGGAGACCACCGGCGACGAGATATACAGCATCTACAGCGGAGTCTCCCACCAGATGTCGGACTACGTGTTCGACGCGTATTATCAGGATCTGACGTATCTGGACTATCTGGATTTCGACGCCCCGTGGTGGAACGACAGCTTCATAGAGGAGTCCTCTTTCAGGGACAAGGTCTTCATGCTGAGCGGATCGCTTTCGCTCACTCTGCTCAGAGGCATCCAGGCGGTGTACTTCAACAAGGCCATCGCGGAAAACTACAGCGGCAGCATCCCGGAACTGTCCGACCTGTACGGGATGGTCGAGCGCGGCGAATGGACCGTGGACAGGCTCAGGACGCTCGGAGGATCCATATACACCGATCTCAACGGTAACCAGGAGTTCGACTTGGAGGACGCGTACGGCATTCTGTGCGCCGAAAACGCCGCGGCGATGGAGTTCGGCGCGTTCAACATCAGCGTATTCGAAAAGGACGAGGAGGACTGGTTCGTCTTCAACGTCAACACGGACAAGCTGTTCGACGCCCTTCAGAAGGTATACGACCTGTTCTATGAAAGCACCGGAAGCGCCAACGCCAACGTTGACCGCGGCGATGTCAGCCTCAGCAACGCGATGGACAGCATTTTCACGGGATGCAACGGCCTGTTCCTGATAGACAGCCTGCAGTGCGTGGAAAAGCCTGCGTTCCGCAACATGAAGGACGATTACGGCATCCTTCCGGAACCGAAATACAACGAGCAGCAGAAGGAATACTACGCTTATTCGGCGGAGTTTTCCAGCTTCTCGATCTCGGCGGTGAACAGCCGTCCGGAGATCGCCGCCGCCGTTCTTGAGGCCATGGCGTCGTATTCGTACAACGAGACCGTACCCACTTATCTCGACCTTGCGCTGAAGGGAAGGTACATGTCCGACCCGCAGTCCAGAAAGATGATCGACATAACCATCAGCAATGTCGTATTCGACACAGCCTGGATATTTGTCGAGGAGTTCACGGACTGGTACGCTCCCGGCTTAAAGAACCTGATCCTGGCCAGAGACAGCTACTTCGCATCCTCTCACGCGGGACATCTCTCGGCCATCAGGAGAGGACTTATCGGATACGATCTGAAATACAGGAAGATGTTCGGCGACAGCTGACATCCTCTCTTCGCTGCCTTCACGTTTCACGGAGGTCCCCGTTTTATGTACGCCTTCTCTCCTGACGCGGATCGGCGTTATCGTGAAACGGGGAAGCCGGTAGGCATGTCAAATGGCTATACCTATAAATAGACGCTAACTCATCAATCTCAGTATTATTCTTCGGATCTGGAAAAAACCTGTAAAAATTGTCTGCCGGCGGTATAAAACCGCCGGTTTTTTGTATCCCAAAACCACGCGTTAGACGCGTGGTTCGGTAACAATTATATAGTTGAGAATGACAAAAAAACTCCTTTGTTGTAAAATTCAAGTGCGGTCTGCCAGCTGCACAAAAAATACAACAAAGGAGGACGATAA
>JAGDBK010000069.1 GCA_017959065.1 Clostridia bacterium
CCACCGGCCCCGGCAGCAGACTGGGATAGAGCGGGACGTATTCCCGGGAAATATAGTCTTCATAAACCGTTCCCGGTCCGACATACCGTTCGATGAGATCCCAGTCAACCCCATCAAGATCATTCTGAATACCGTTCCCAGCAGCATGAACCGTCAGCACATCCGGATTGCCCGCAAATTCCTGAAGAAGCCACTCTTCCGTTTGGTTCTCACTCTCAAGGTCAAAGCCCCAGCTGATATTGGCTATGGGGATCTCATCCAACGAACACTGTGCCAAAGCCGCGGCAAAAGAAGTCGCCCAGCAGCGCTGATTTCCCTGTCCGTCTTCATGCAAGACTTTGTAAGAGACCAGTTCCACATTCGGACAGGCGCCTGCCATGCCGATGGTATTGTTCGTAAGAGCCCCGAGCACACAGGCCACGGCCGTGCCGTGACCGACACTGTCAGTCGGATACAGGACCGGCACTTGATTTCCGTGATCAGAAAAGTCGTAGGAAAGCGAGGCGTCGATCCGTCCGGTCAAATCGGGATGCAGATAATCGATCCCGGAATCCATCACCGCGACCTTCACAGAAGAGTTCATCTCTGCCGCCGCAACAGCCCATGCCTGCGGCAGGCCGATCAGCTCGAAGGCCGCTGCCTGATCGGTATACTGAGGGTCATTCGGGGCGGCAGCCATCTGCACTTTCCACTCATAATCCGGCATGGCCAGAGCAAAGCGCGCTGACTGCCCTCCTATCCTCCAGACCATGTTTTGCAGCGTTTCCCGGTTCTGGTACTCCTCCTTCAGATGATAGACCACGATCCTGCGGAAATGGGTGATATCAACGGACTGAGCCTTTTCCCACAGTTCTTCCGTTCCTCCCTTTTGCAGGTATGACTCCTTTGTTCTGTAATCTTTCTGTATTCTCACTAATTGGTAGAGACCTGCTGTCAGATCGATCATGCCATCACAGTATTCGACACCGGGGAATTCATATGAGAACATAGAGTTAAAACGGGCATCGACGTTTTGACTAACACCTTCCTTGAACACCACGATCAGCCGGTCCAGGGCATAATCTTTTCCTTCGAACAGGGTATCATAGTCCTCGTAGTTTTTTTTCTCGTAAAGATATGCCGCACGTCCTGCCCGTGTAGCGACCGAGTATTCTACACCGTCCCACTGATCTATGAGGCGCTGACAATACTGAACATAGCTTTTGTACCGATAACCCTCCTCCAGTTCGAAATACAGCACAGGCCAATACAATGTCTTACGAGATTTCTGTGCCTCGTAGGAATAGCTGTCTTCCGTCTGATCCGGATACCTTGTCAGGAAGTCCTCCAGCGTGAGTTTTCCTGCTATCGTCATGATCACATGCCGATCGAACGCCTTCTTGTCTTCAACAAAAGAAAGATGAGGTATCTCCGGAAAAAACTCGCCCCAGGGGAAATCAGGCACCAGGCAGTCCTCCAGAGAAACCGAATCCATTACTATCGTGATACCATCTGCATACATTTCCTCTGACGGTTCCCAGGAACCCTCGTCTGCCGGGGACGCGGATTCCCTGTCTTCCGTACTGTCAGGTTCGGCATAGGTACTACCGCTGTTTCCGTAAGAGAGGGTGATCAAAGCCATAATGATCGCCAAACACAGAGAAAGAACTCGTTTTTTCATCGTTTCAGGTCTCCCTTCAGATTCTGTATAAGACCGGTCAACAGATCAGAGAATTGTTTCATTGTTGTAATTCTATAATACATGTAATTGATTATTTGTCAGGCCTGTCTTATTGTATCACCGCGGAATGATTGCACTCTCATAGGAGCACATAGAAGCGGCAGTCACATTAGGTAAATGCGACTTCTGCTTTTTCACTCGATAATGCCCGGTAAAAAATGAATATCAGCCCTCAACTGCCTGAACTCCACTCAGGCCAAGCCGCAGAGGATCTGCCTCTTCAGGCTCATTGGTACCGATTCCTCCGGCAGATTTCCGGCAACGGTCAGGTCTACCGGGATGCCCGCGGAGACCACTCCGCATTTATAGCAACGAAACTGCAGTCCAAAGTTCGTCCAGCTGTGC
>JAGDBK010000070.1 GCA_017959065.1 Clostridia bacterium
TTGTAATTTATGCTGTCCGGAAGGTCGTCGGGCTCGTAATATATTGTGGTCCCGTCATTTGAGGGAACTTCGGTCTCAGGGGTGTCTCCGGAAGAATTATTGCCGGACTCCTGAGCCGAGCAAGCTGTGAACAGGAAAAGCAGTATAAGCGACAGGGCAATGCAAATGGTCTTTTTCATGACAGTTTTTTCGGGCGGACCGGTCACTGGATCGTTTGCCGCCAACCTCCGTTTAATTCGATCAGGTATTTTGATCCGTGGAAAAAGGCAAAAACGCAGACACGCGTGTTATTAGAGATTCATCGCTGTTTGATACAGTATACGAGAGGAATGCGGACAAATACGCATAGTCTTTGACCCGTTACAGGTCATTTTTCGACAGCAACACATATCTGTCTGACGAGAACCAGCCTATGCAGCGTCCGTCAGCATAAAGATCAGTTCTCTGGTCCGCATAGTTCCATTTGCAGAAATCAACGCAGACCGCGGCAGTTCTCGGTTCGCCGAATGACCACGAGAAACCGTATGCTCTGACTCCGGTCCTGTCTGAGTATTCGCAGAATCCGGTCTCAGTCACGCATACGAATTCCGCTGCAGCCTTGCAGCCGTTCCCGTTAGGAAGCCTGCGAGCTTTTACCGTGCATGTCCCGTCAGATTCGGGTTCGAACACTATCTCCGATCTGTTCCAGCCTGAAACGAGTTCAAAAATGGGCACGGGTCTGGTGCTGTAATCGTTGCGTCGGGAATCAGTACTGCTACCGGGAATAATGTCGAAACGGTTCTTCAGCATGTCGTCTATCATGGCCAGAAGGTCATGCTTCGCTGAATACATCTCCGCCGCGCATCTTGCTTCCAGCAGGAATCTCACAGAGTCGTCCCTGTCATAGAAGGCGTAATGGATGTTGTCCGGATCGGAGCACAGTCTGGCAAGCATGAATGCGCAGCCGACAAAATCGTCATGGCCGCTGTCGGGGTTGAAATCTCTTCTTGCCAGAGTATACGCTTTGAAAACAATATCGTGGGCTGCCCTGATGCTTTTCGTGCATCCGAGTCCGTCGGAATACATGGTGGAAAGCATCATCATCGAATGGATGTCATCACTGGCTGCAGCGGCTGAATAGTATCTGAACGCGCTGTCAAAATCCTGACCGGCTTTTTGCATCCCTTCGATGCAGATGTTTCCAAGCAGGCCGGCAGCGAATGGATCGCCGCTGATCCTGTAAAGGGAACGAAGGTTTTCCTCGGCAGCCGCCATGTCTTTCGGATAGAGCTCATTGCCGAAATAACATGAAAGCCCTTTGATCATAAGAGCGGTCGAGTCATTCTCGCGGCTGAGTTCTTCTGTAAATCTCCTGCAGAGGAAGAGTTCATCGCCTTCAAGTTCCCCGATACGGGAGATATCTATACTGTTCAGGAATCTCCACTTGTCGATCCCTGTGAAGTTCCTTTCCCTGATAGGAACATTTTTGTTTACAAGGTAGTTGTCGATATAGTCTTTGCATATCCTGATATTTGGCGCAGAAGATACTTTTTCATCCCCTTTGCTGTCGGAGCAGAAGGATTCAATGGCATCGCATGTGTCGAGAAGTACCTGTCTGTCACTCAGCGGAAGGATGCCCGAGGTGAATCTGAACTGGTCCTGAAGCGGAGGGTCGGGCACCTCGTCCATGAGCAGCTCGGCGGAAAGAAGACAGACGGGATAGTACCAGTATCTTCCCAGATCTTCAATTGTAGGGTCTTTCTCAATGATGTTTCCGAGTGCTGCGCGAAGATCCTTTAACGTTGCCCTGTAGCTGCCTTCGGCACAAAACGAGTATCCGCCACCCGCTTTTTCACCGAGAAGTTCCTTGAGGGGAAGTTCATAACGGAACAGAGGACCAAGTTCTTTTTCGTCCAGAATTATCCTACGGCCGTCTTTGCTGATCTTCATATTCCCTCCATCTCCTCGCACAGATAATCACCGTAATAATCGTCTTCATCCGGGAATCTCCCTGAGAGGAGCACTTTCTCTGTAAGAAGATTATCCTCGTCCGTTTCTGAATGCGCGAGATCATCAAGAAGTGGAATGAATTCCGGATATGAATCGGGAAGTCCCTGCTGGTTTATCCTTATCCATTCCATAAGAACGTCGAGCGCCGCAGCTCTGAGGTCGCTCTCGAAAGATCTCAGAGCGAGCATGACAAGATCCGGACAGGATCCGGGCATGTCCTCGATGTTGTCGAGAACTGTATCGATCATCTCGAATGATCTGAGACAGTCCGGATCGCCGGCGGGAGCGCTGTAAGCATCTGTAATATGTTCAGGCATTATGTGCTCCCGGAACAGATCGGCAATTGAAGGATGCAAGTCGCGTATGTGGAAAACAGTGGAGACTTCCGTGAACGCTTCGGCAAAATTCTCCGTGATAAAACTCATCATCTCGTCGACATACGGCAGGCCTATTTCCGCGGCTATGGCAGATCCTTTTCCGCTTTTGAGCGCTTCCTTCACTGTAAAGGAACAGTCAGGGGTGGAAAGGATGTCCATGGCTTCGGATGCCAGATCGCACATATCATAGCTGGTGGACCGGTACATCAAAGACAGGACGGTGTCGTATTCTTCAACTGACAGATCCGGCATATTTCTGGCATGTGCCAGATAATTCGATGTATCATCTCTGGATAGGACCTCGATGTCCAGCGTCTCCTCTGAGTTGATTACGGCAGAAACTATCCGGCTGATGAGAGAGAAGTCATGCGGACTGATAGTATCTTTACCGAGCAGGGTGCCGACCTCCGCCTTTTCCCATACGGGCAGCGCGCTGTATAGCGGGGATACGCAATTGTCGATGCCGTTTTCCAACAGCCATCTTTTTTTATTCCTGTCATCGGCTTCAAGTTCATGAACGGCCATGATCCGGCCCCAGCCTCTGAGCTTCTTGGCCAGTTCGAAGACCTTATCGTTGATGTCTGTGAAGTTTGAAAGGGCAAGTATGCCGAAATATGTGAACTCGTCGTGCGAGGCGAATGTTTCGGCAATCTTTTTCGCGTCCTCATCGGTATATTTTACGGTCCCGAGCAAGGCAAGGGCGTATTTTGCGCATTCAGGATCCGACGTCCTGCTTAGAATGGTGACAGCGGACAGAAATAAGTTGTTTGAGTCGGCTCTTGTCGAATTCCTGAAGATGTGTTCAGTAACGTAAACCGAGCCCCTGACAGCTTTTATTGCGGAGGAAAGCGACTCGAACCTTGTAAGAGCTTCCTCACAGTCTCCCCTCATGGCGGAAATGACCGCCCTTGAGATTAGCCGGTATTGATCAGAACTCAGCTGACGGTTAAGAGGATTCAGTATCTCGTATCCGTCGGAACCGTCATATCTGAACGCGCCGTATTTGGATTTCGCGAAAGACAGTTTGTTTTCGCCGTTCTTTCTGCTGCTGTCGGCTATCTTCTTGTAAACTGATTTGTATATCATAAAAAGTGTTTTTGTCCTTCCGGTTCGAAAACTGTATGTCCGGATGATCCGCGCGGTTACTCTCTGCTGATACTGCTTTTTCGCTTGGACTGTTATTTCTGGTCCCAAAGGCCTTTTTCTCTGGCGGCCTGCCAGTCCGTCTTCAGGATCTTGATCCTGCGGACCTTGTCGAGCCTTACCAGTTCCTGGCTCATCACTCCGTCGTCAATCAGTTCTCTTATCGCTGCGGTTATCCTCTCCTTGGGAACATTGTTCTTTTTCGACACGGCATCGACAGTGCCCAGAAATGTCGGATATTTCTTTTTGCTGCTTTTTGAGAGATAATCCAGGTTCTCTATGACCATGGTATGGTATTTCCTTTTCTCCTGTTCATCCGTGGGAAGGAGAAAGCACTCGTCCGCGATCTTCTGGAGCTGAGCGCTGGTAGCGTTTCGGACACCGTAGATAATGACTTTCTTTTTTCTCTTTGTCTTCAGATATGTGCTAACGGACGAAAAATGGCCGTCGCCTGATAAAATGACGTAAACGTCAGTGTCCGGATAGTCGTACGTGTCCTGATAGATGTAATCCAGCATGATAAAATCCGTGTAGTCTTTTTTGATGTGCGGTGAGGGGTTCTGGGTCTCGATTATGTTGTTTGTGATGTTCCTGATCTCGCCGATCATGGATTTGATTTTGCTTTCGGAAAAATCTCCGAAAAAGTAGATGCGTTTGATGTCGTAGCTGTCGCTTACGGTATCGTAGAAATCTTTGATGTCGGGCTTAAGTCCGAACTGGGTGCTCATGGAGTAGCACCAGTGCTCAAAGTCAATAAAAATCGCTGCCGACTGTTTTTTCTTTTTAAACAGATCTTTCAGCCCCATAAACTGTTTTTTCCCATAACTGATGGGCTCCTTTCCTTGTTTATTCCCTGAAAACCTTACCGCGGTGATTACTGTACGTCTTTTCATGACACGCAATAGCTACTATTAATTATATTATATTATCATAAAGTTTTCAATAATCATATACGGTTGTAAACAAGCAGCCGGCTGCCTGCCGGTTATTCGGAAAGATAATTCAGGCATGGTAAAAAAGATCTTTGACATGAACGAACGTAAGACAGGATAATTCTTGATTTGTTCATACTTTTTTGGTAATATTTCACATGGGGAAAGACAGATATGACCGGTTCTTTTCCGCATAAAACATATCACCGGGAGCATACGAATGATACTGATAGTTTGTCTTGACAGCAGGAACGGAATGGCTTTCAACGGTAGGCGTCAGAGCCGTGATGCCAGGGTCATTGACGATATCCTTGACATCGTGAGGGACCGTCCTATATACGCATCATCCTACACGAAGCGCCTCTTCGGCGAGAGAGCCGAAATAAGATGCGGCGTAAAATTCATGTTCAATGCCGGACCGGGCGACTTCTGCTTTATTGAGACCAAATCCGTTTCCGCGGTATCGGACAGGGTCGAGAAGCTGATAATCTACCGATGGAACAGGCATTATCTTTCTGATGTTTATTTCGATATTGACATTTCTGAAGGGTTTGTTCTTGAGGATACTTACGAATTTGAAGGGAAGTCCCATCCGGCCATAACAAGGGAGGTGTACGTACGTGAGAAGGCATGAAATCCTGAGGCTGTCGGCGACAGTCCTGATTCTGACCGCTTTACTTCTTCTTTCATCGTGTGTCAGGCCGTCTGCTTCGCCGAAAAATATCAGCGGGCTCCTCCTTGCCTCTGACGTTCCTTTCACCGTTGAACTGGATGTGGGTGGAACTTATCGCGGAAGCTGTGAGGCAATTCCGTCAGGCAGCGTTTCCGGAGAGGGTCTAACGTATGTCAGTCTGGACAGTTCAGTGGCCGCTGTCAGGCCGGACGGGATCACGGGCGACCGCATCTATTTTGAGATAGAAGCTGTTTCTGAAGGCTCAACGGAGATATATATCGCCGCAGAGAACGGATCGGTAACCTCATCGCATGTGAAGGTCTCGGTATCAGGCGGTAAATCTGATCCTTCAGGTGAATACAAAGTACCCGGACCTGCAAAGCTCGAGAGCCTTCCCGAATATGACGGGAATTCTTCGGTACCTGTCAACTACAACAATCCATTTTTTACTGAGCAGGATATTACCGATTCCTCTTTCGAATTCTACGGAGAGCTTGACAGCCTCGGAAGATGCACATACTCCGTGGCATGCATCGGATATGACCTGATGCCCACTGAAGCCCGGGGAAGCATATGGGAAGTCAAACCTACAGCCTGGAGATCTTCAAGATATGATTTTATCGACGGCGAGTCTCTTTACAACAGATGTCATCTTATCGGATATCAGCTTTCAGGAGAGAACGCGAATGAGAAGAATCTGATCACCGGGACTAGATATATGAACACCGAAGGCATGAACGCCGCTGAAAACATGGTCGCCGACTATGTCAAGGAGACAAAAAACCATGTTATGTACAGGGTGACGCCTTTCTTTAAAGGCGATGATCTTCTCGCATCCGGCGTTCTGATGGAAGCATGGTCCGTTGAGGATGAAGGTGACTCGATATGCTTCTGCATCTACTGCTTTAATGTTCAGCCGGGCATAGGCATAGACTATGCTGACGGGAATAACTGGCTCATAGCCACAGACGATGGCGTTGAAATGGAATATGTCCTGAACACGAACTCGAAAAAGTTTCATCTTCCGACATGCCCGGGTATTGCAGACATAAAGGAAGGAAACAAAAAGACTTACACAGGTACCAGAGAAAAACTGATACTTGGCGGTTATATACCGTGCAGCACGTGCAATCCGTGATATTCGACCCGCATGTAATGCGATTATCAAATAATAAAGGAGGAACGGAGCATATGAACAACAGTTCAAAATGTATCATTGCCTTAGCAGTTTTAATCGTTCTCATTGGAGTTATATCCCTGTCTTCATGCTCTGTGCTGATTCCGAAGATACAGTTTCCCACGGTCGAAGACATTCTCGGAAAAGTTGATTTCTCCGATTTTCTTGATGAAATAGGAGATGAAGCAGATATCGGCGATCTGTCAGATTATTTGAACGGTCTTGGCATAAACGGCAGCAATCTCAACCTGTCGGATCTTCTTCAGCAGATTACCAGCGGAGATTATTCCGGCTTGATCTCAGGTGATGCAGGACTTTCGGGCGGTGGAGAAGCGGACTGGTCGGAGATATATTCCGCCACCGGCCTCCCAAATCCCGAGGGAGTATTCCGTGCAGAAAGATATTACCAGTCCGGTGAAAGCACGGTCGTGGAGATCAACGGCATGTCATACGCTCAGTTTGTTTCATACTGCAAAAGCCTTGAAAACATCAGCGGATGGGAAAAGGTTTCCGGCACTGCCGGACTTCCCGATACTGCTCCGGAAAAGGGCAAAGCGGTGATGAGCGGTTATTACGGCAGTTACAGCGAGGTAAGGGCTACATTCAACAGCCAGGCCCTGTGCGACAGCACCGGATGCTCCGGCGTTGTCATCGAACTGTTTGACTGACGAGTCAGGAAATACTTATATTGATTCAGGCTTATTGCGGTCCTTTGATTGATTGAATCAAAAAGGTCTCCCTTCATCCGGACTTCTGCCGGCATGAGGGAGACCTTTTCTCTTTATGCAGTTAGTTATGACGAGGGTATGATTTCATACTGTACGATCAGGTCGCAGTCATTCGCGGGAATGACTGCTGTTCACGGAAAAGAGCGGACAGATGCGATTTGATCTGTCCGCTCTCCGGTCTTATTCTTCTGCTGCCGTGTCAACTTCGGTGTCACGGTTTTTTATGTCGGAGACCATCTTTCCGCCGAGCACTCCCAGAAGAAGGCTCTTGAGGTCAATTCCCATGCCCTCTGTGATACCGTTGGTGATCTGGGTCGTGCTGTTGACGATATCGCTGACCAGCTTTGTGCTGTTTCCTTCACCGTACATGGTGATTTTGTCGACCTTGGCCAGAGGCTCCGCGACGTTTTTAGCGATCTCGGGAAGGGCATTCATGACCATTTCGATCATGGCGGCCTCTCCGTATTTCTTCATTGCTTCCGCTTTCTTGTCTATACCTTCCGCCTCGGCAAGTGCCTTTGCCTGGATCGCTGATGCTTCCGCCTCACCGACAGCGCGGATACCTTCCGCTCTTCTCTGAGACTCCACAAGTGCCGCCTCGGCCGCGACCTTCTTGGCTTCTGCATCTTTCTCTACTTCGATCAGCCTTGCCTCTGCATCAAGCTGGCGCTGGATCTTCTGGGCTTCAGCTTTCTGCTGAGCGGCATATCTTTCGGCTTCAGCTCTCTTTTCCGTCTGGTACTTGTCAGCGTCGGCTTTCTTTCTGACTTCCGCATCAAGCTGTCTCTGCTTTACTTCGGCTTCCTTCTCGGCCCTGAGGATCTCTTTCTCCTGAGCGGCGATCTGAACATCGGCCTCTGCCTGCCTGCGGACTTTCTCCTGAAGCTGTGTCTGAATGCGTCCCGCTGCTTCAGCATCTGCGGCGGCTCTGTCAGCCTGAGCTTTGAGTTCAGCTTTCTTAAGAGCAAGGTTCGTATTGGCCTGTGCGGTAAGCTTGTCGGCTTCCGCTCTGCGTTCCGCAGTCTCCCGCGCCGTCTCGGCCTTGGCGACCTCTATATCTCTTATCGCCATTGCGCGAGCTCTTTCCGCGTCACGCTTGACTTCCATCTCTCTCTGGGTACCGATCGCTTCGACGACCCCGTGTCTCTCACCGCAGTTGTCGACCGCGTCCTGTATATCCTGGATATTGAACGTTACGACTTCAAGTCCCATTTTGGCAAGGTCGGGGCGGGCGTTCTCTATAACGCTCTCGGCAAACTCTTTTCTTTTCGTAAGAACATCCATGACGTTCATCGTCGCGACTATCTCGCGAAGGTTTCCCTGAAGGATGTCGTTGACTTTCTCGCTGATCCTTGATTCATCGTAACCGAGGAAATTCGAGATCGCGGCCTGCTGTCTCATTTTAATGTATTCATTCTTCGTTTTGCAGCCTGATGCCTGAACCTCGTTGTCGTTCACGGTCGACGAAGACGAATATACCTGAATTGTAACTACGGCATCGAGCCAGAGCGGCACACCTTCATTTGTCTTGACTCCGGTAGGCGGCGTCTTGACGTCTACTTTCATTATTCGCATCATAAGGTGGTCTACACGCTGGAAGATGGGAAGGACCAGTGTTCCTTTTCCGCATATGACCTTGGGATCTCGGTGCCCGAGACCGGTGATAACGAGCGCTTCCGTCGGAGGCGCTTTACGATAAATAGCAGCAATCAGCAGAAGGATTACTACTGCGACGGCGGCGATGATGATGATTGTGATAGGCTCCATGACTTGACTCCTTTCCTGTATATGATTTGGAGGAATTCCCGGTCCAGCTTGTCACCTTTTCAGGATAAACTTGGCAGCCAGGATAATAATGCAGGCGCCGGCGACCGAAAGGACGATGCTGCTGATCCATCCGCCTCCGAGACCGATGAGACTCCCGAGCCAGCCGCCGAGAGCGCCGCCCAGGACTCCGAGTATCAGGCAGCGGATAAAGCCGCCTTTTGTCTTCATTATCTTGCTTGCAATCCATCCCGACAGTGCACCGATCAGAATAGAAACGATAAGCTGCCAGAGCCAGTGCATAGGTGTCCCTCCTGTTTAGCGAAACATTGGAGATCGAACTGAAACGGAAATGTCCGGCCTCTTCATATAATTTTACCATACCATTTATGCTTTTACAATAAAAATCGGTCCGGAAGGCGACAGTTCTGCCTTGAATTCCGTTGTTTTCGTACTTTGAGAGCCCGGCCCCTCTTGTTTTCGTATCGGTCATGTTTTATAATCATAAATAGAAATAATACGGAGGTAGGGAATCATGTACGATTTTATTTCGGATTTTAAGCCTGTTGAGGGCGAAGAACCACTTGACCGATATGTCCCTGACGGTGGTTTAACTTCCATTCTCAGAAATGTCGCATGTATCGGGGACAGTCTCTCGTCGGGTGAGTTCGAGTCATGCGACGACCACAACTGCGTTGGTTATCATGACATGTTCGAGTTTTCATGGGGCCAGTTCCTCGCCCGGATGTCAGGCATTGAAGTTAGAAATTTCTCCAGAGGAGGAATGACGGCAAGGGAGTATTTGGAAGAATTCGCTGATCAAAAGGGATTATGGGGCGACGACAAACTGTGCAGGGCATATATAATCGCGCTGGGCGTCAATGATCTTCTCAACAGCGACACTGATCTAGGAACGATCGGCGATGCAGATACAAACGAACGCAGAGACACATTCTGCTGGTACTATTCCCAGATAATCAAGAAAATCAAAAAAATACAACCTAAGGCTAGGATTTTCCTCATGACCATTCCGAGGTGCGGATGGGAAGATAGAGACGTCATCAGTAAAAACCACGCTGATCTGCTGAACAAACTGAGCGAAAAATTTGAATTCACATATGTCATCGATCTTTTCAGATATGGTCCGGTATATGACATTGATTTTTTCAGCAGGTTCTTCCTTGCAGGTCATATGAATGCTGCAGGATATCTGTTTACCGCCCGTATCGTCGCATCGTATATCGATTACATTATAAGGAACAACTGGCAGGATTTCTCCCAGATAGCTTTCGTAGGGACCCCGTGGCACAATGTGCACGCTAAATGGTAGTATTTCAGTACGGCATTAGTTTTTGTTCAACAATTCATTCAGAAAGGGATCAGTAAAATGATGGAGTTTATCAGCAGAAAACATGACTGCAGATCTTTCTCGCTTTCCGCGGAAAACAAGACGGGTGAAAAGGGAAAGGGCGGAATGGCAACGGAAGGTTATACTTCATTCAATTCCGGAGAACTCGGACAGGGGTGGAAAGTTGATCCGTTCCTCAATGTTCCGGCGGAAAGTGTTGTAACGTTAGCCGATATCAAAGGGCAGGGTGCTGTCAGGCATATCTGGATGACGAGCGGAAGCGATGCACGGGATCTTATACTCAGGTTCTACTGGGACGGAAGCAAGAATCCTTCGGTCGAGGTACCGATGGGCGATTTTTTTGCGGCAGCCAATTACAGGGACGAACACCGTCAGGTGAGCAGCCTCGCGGTTTGCGTTAACGCTAAATGCGCGTTGAACTGCTACTGGGAGATGCCGTACCGTACCGGCTGCAGGATCACTGTCGAGAATCTGTCGCCGGACGATCAGATGCTCGCCTATCAGATCGACTGCGAGGAGAAAGAAGTCGGAGAAGATGCGCTGTATTTCCATGCTCAGTTCAGGAGAGTCAATCCTGTTCCTTACAAGGAAGTTTATACGATCATAGACAATTTAAAAGGTAGAGGCCAATACGTCGGCACTTATATGTTCTGGGCATCCAGGGCAACAGGCTGGTGGGGTGAAGGCGAGATAAAGTTTTACATTGACGGAGACACGGATTTCCCGACTATCTGCGGGACAGGAACGGAAGACTATTTCTGCGGCGCCTGGGGATTCTATAAGGGACCGGAGAAATATGAGTATTTCTGTACACCTTATACCGGTTTCGACGCGAATACCATGGATCAGGAAACCGACTGCCAGAAGCATTTCAACCTTTACAGATGGCATATCCAGGATCCTGTTTATTTCAATGAAGACCTCAGGGTCACCATTCAGGATCTTGGGTGGACACCAAAATCAGGTAAATATCTTCCTTTGCAGGACGATCTATCTTCTGTTGCTTACTGGTATTCAGATAACCTGAACGACGAGTTCCCTGAACTGCCGGACCGTGAACATCTAAGAATCATCTGACAGATATTGACACACTCCCACCGCCTGCAGGGGCGGGGGACTCTTGTTCCTGGTTCAGCGACTACTGCCATGGTATTACCCATGGTCTTACACGATCTCCCCGGGCGTAACTTCGGCCGTGTCATTACCTACTTGCGAAATCTTGTTATTGTTTACTACGCTATACTCGACAAA
>JAGDBK010000071.1 GCA_017959065.1 Clostridia bacterium
GATCACCTTGTCCGGGAGCTGTTCTCCGTCGACCTCTCTGTATGTCAGGACCTGCATGAAAAGGATGTATTCGTCGCTCATGCTTCCGTAGCAGTATATATCCTTGTCCCTGACGAGGGGCTTTCCTTTGTACATCAGATACTGATCTTTTTTGATTATCTCGGCCATTTATGTGATCCTCCGGGCTGAAGTTGTTTTTTATTTGCTACAAGTATAGTATATTTAGAGCTTTTAGTCAACATGCATTTGATATGACTGTCTGTTCGTCGGAAAATTAGCAATGCGCTTCTGGATCCGTATCTGCGCGCGCCAGCTGTAACGCGATTAGGCTGAATACTGCGTTTTCGAGCGGATCAGTGTCATTTCACGCAAACAGGGAAGACCGTCAGGCTTTGAAGTTGTATCCGCAGTCATGGCAGTAGAAAACACGCTTATAACCGGAGAACCATTTTTTGCACTGCCAGACATGTCCTTTCCCGGATACCGCTTTTATTATCGCCATCCACCAGTCGTAAAGGATGAAGATGACAAGACCGATGATCCATTTTATCATTATCCAGAAAAAATAATAAATTCCGAAGAGGATCATCCAGAAACACCCGTGCTTGCTCTTCTCACCGGACATCTGGACACGCGGGCTGCCGCATCTAGGACACTTGTGGTTGATTGCCATTATAATACTCCTCAACTAAAGAATAATCCGCAGACCGGTTTGTCCCGATCCGTACTGATTTCATCATACTGTTCGGCGCAAGGAAAGCGTTCTGAAGGAAAAGATCGTGCTCACCTGAATATGCACACTGCCACTTCCTGGGGAGCGAGTTCGCCTATGGAGTCCTTAAGTCCGGAGGCGGCTGTATCGAACGATACGAGCTTCTTTCCTTCCATTTCTATTCTCGGGATGACCGGATCGGAGGTGTCGTTCCACACAGTCACCAAGGTGCAGTCCCCGCAATCGAAACCGCGGGCGAGCACTTTGCCCGGAACAGGGTTAGTGATCCCGAGGACATCTGTATATCCTCCGCGTGAAAAATACGGGAGATATTTTTTCCTTAACCCGAGAACATCAAGGGAGTGAAGCCGTTCCTCACGGTACTTGTCCGCGTACAGATCCAGAATATCTTCTCTGTAGCGTATCTCCATCTCGGGAACGAAACCGTAAAGGAACAGATAGTTGATATATCTGATCTTGCCGTAGCTGTTGAAATCGCGGCCGGTAAGGTAGACCTCTGGGAATACGTATTTCAGAAAATCCGGCCAGCAGGTGGAGTTCCGGTCGTCACCCGGAAAAACCCCGCTCACGCCCGGAGCGTTGGGGCACGCGTGGATGCAGTCAAGGTGCGCACTGTATATATCCGTGAAGTTTTCCGCCATGAAAGCGAAGTCTTTGGATATGATCTTGCTTTCCTTCTGCAGCTCCTTCACAAGGTTCGTCTGACCGACTGACATCGCGCGGGCGGGATTCCCTCCGGCATGCGGATGCTTTTCGTTGAAGCAGATATAAGGCATCAGACCGCCTATCTGATCGTAGAGCACTCCGTCAGCTCCCAGCCCTGCCAGCCAGTGCTCTTTTTCCTTCATGAGGCTGACCCATTCGGGACATGAGGGACAGGCGAGCATGAAGAGCTTGCGTGAGTAGCTTGCCAGGAAATCGCTGCGGTGGGCTTTGGTGTAATGTTCAACATAGGGATTTCCCCATATGTTTTCGATCCTGACCTCTTTTCCTTTGCCGCTTTTGTAGTAATTACTGTTCGGGTCGATCAGGTGTCCCTGATAGTACAGGATTACGTGGCCGCCTGCCTCCTGGACCATTTTGATGTTCTCCTTCAGTGACTTTTCGCCGCCCAGCGTCGGCGAGACTTCAAGATCGGGGTAGTTGTTGTCATGGCCGGTATGATACCATCCAAACAGAAGGAGAGAATCGTATCCGTTGGCCTGCGCCTGTCTGAATATCTCGGGAAGGGAACTGTAGTCCCACATCTCATATCCGTACTGCTGCTTCATGATCACCATGAAGATTCCGGTGGAATTGCGTATCCAGTCCGGGATATCGTGCGGCGGACGGAACGGGGATATCCATTTCTTGTATTCATCCGCCGCGTGATGCCATGTTCCCTCGTAAAGCCTCATGCGTATCGGCGCGGAAACCGTCTTTCCGCGCGTGCAGCACAGATTCCTGTCAACTGACAGCGTGATTGCGCCCTTGTCCGTCGCGCTGCCTTTGATCTTGAACTGGCAGGTTATGAATTCCGGATCCTCGGAAGTCAGGAAAAGACAGCTTCTGTAATCCATCAGTCCGATCGTGCTGACCATCGCCTCGCCCGGGTAGGAGAGGGTGATCTGGTTGGTGTGAATGTCGCGTTCTTCTTCCATGGCCGAAAGTCTTCCGCCGATGTCCGTAAGAAGGTACCCGGGATGGACCGGCAGAAACAGGGCGGGCTTGCCGCTGCCCAGAGATTTGATCACTCCGATCCTGGGGTATTCAAAATCCAGCACGCGCATATCCGTGCGGTTGTCTATTTCGGCAGTAAAAACGAGGCATTCTCCTTCGAGCCTGACATGAAGGGCAAGAGAGACATCGATATACAGCGGTTCTCTTGCCGCACCTCGGTCCGCAGTGACCCCGTCGATCATGAACGAGGCAAAAGTGTCGCCGGATTCACAGCTAATCTTCTGAACTTCTTCAAACACAAGATTCTCAAAGCAGTCGCTGTCCGCAAGATTAATTAGAAAACTGTACGGGGAGGGACTGTCGATAAGTTCTCTGCCTCCGCTTCTCTTATCGCACAGAGACAGGAGCCTTCCTCTTTCATCAAATACGGTCCTCAGACATTCGTTTTCAAGAACGATCATCGATCTGTCCTCCTTGAATTACATTTACCTTGATCGATACGCCGGGTCACATTAATAATATTACCCGCCCCGGCCGATGTCAAGGGTTGACAGTGAAAACGATTTCCGGCACGAGCTGAACGGCGGTATAAAAAGACCGCCGCTATGACTCTCCTTTTTGAAGAGGGAAAATCAAAGCGGCGGAATTGTTGCTGATGAAACGCCGGGATCCTTTTACTGCTCACGCAAGATGCATCACGTTAAGAAGAAGCAGCCAGCTTATACCATAGTACGACACGACGGCGACCAGGTCGTTTATGGTAGTGATAAGGGGACCGGAAGCAACAGCCGGGTCTATCTTTATCTTTTTGAAGAATAGAGGAATCAAAGTGCCGACCGCGCTAGAAATGAGCATCGCGAGAAGCAGGGAGATTCCGATGCATCCCGAGACGGCGAAAGAGAAGAGCAGTTCTTTCTGCTTGAAGATCATGATATAAAGACCGATGAGAATGAACGACAGGACTCCGAGAAGAAGGCCGTTTGAAAGACCGACGCGGATCTCCTTCACGACCAGCTTTATCTTCTGACGGAATGTAAGCGTCTCATCCATAAGGACCCTGATCGTGACCGCAAGGGACTGTGTGCCGACGTTTCCAGCCCTATCAAGGATAAGGGACTGGAAGGCCATTATCAGCGTCAGCTGCTCGACCACTTTTTCGAACACGCCGACGACAGACGATACTATCAGTCCGAGGCCGAGAAGGACAAGAAGCCACGGAAGTCTTTTCTTCATGCTCTGGTGAAGCGGCTCGTTCAGATCTTCTTCTGCGGTAAGACCTGCCAGTCGTGCATAGTCTTCACCAAGTTCGTCATCGACTGCCTCGATGATGTTCTGTGATGTGATGACTCCGAGCATTCTGTTGTTCTCATCAAGCACAGGAACGATCGTTTCCGAATAGTCCTTCAGCTTTTCTATGCAGTCCGAGATGAGTTCGCTTGCATACAGGTACGGGAATGAGGTCGCTATTACCTCCTCGAGCGGATCGGTGCTTCTGGCGGTGATCAGATCTTTCAGGTCGATCGCTCCACAGTATTCACCGCCTTCGTCCTCGACGAAAAGCGTTGAAATATTGTCATTGTGCTCAGCCTGCCTTATCAGTTCGGTCATGGCCTGTTTGATGGTCATGGTGTTCTTGATGATAATGCAGTTCGTGGTCATCCTGCTTCCGATCTCGTCCTCGTCGTAGGATGCGATCAGACGGATCTCCTGCCTGATTTCCTGCGGAAGACCTTCAATAATCAGGCCTCTTTGCGCCTTGTCTACTTCACGGAGGATATTGACTGCGGTATCGGTATCAAGATTGGCTATCACCGAGCTCGCTCTGCGGACATCCATCTCGGCAAGATACTGACCCGCCTCGGTTTCATCCGAGTGCTCGAAAACATCAGCAAGCAGATCTGTGTCGCAGACACGGTAGAATTTTTTACGCTCCTGGACTCCGAGAGTCCCGAGCACGTCGGCTATGTCGCTCCCGTGGTAGTCCCACAGGCGGTTCATTATGTTTTTCGGAGAGTCATTGCTCCTGATGATGGCTGATATCTCGGATGCATAGTCCGGCTTGGCTACTGCGAGATCGCCTTCGTCATCGTTCTCGGAGACTTTTTTTTCTTTTGATTCAAGTTCCAATTCATCCATTTTTCTGTCCTCCGCTATTTTTGTAAATAGTAAAAACGCTGATTCGGAAAGACAGGCCGCCGTCCGCGTTTCGCCGGAAAGCGGGACGGGAAAAGATCAACCGGGCAGGATCGGAAGAACAACGGAAAACCCGACTGATCCGGGGCCTTCTTTACAGCATAATCGACCGCATCGCCCGTGAGGGTCTGGATTTGCCATTGTCTTCACCTCCATCTTTATATTAATTTTGATTAATTGCTATTTGAAATTATAACACCTGAAAAATGCAAAGTCAATAATGCGTGAGGCGGCACACGAGAACACCGTATGCCCTCGATAATCTTAGATTGAAAGCAGAAAAAATGTTAGGCGTGACGATTTATCATCGGCTCAGCAAGAAGACTCCGACCTTTAAAGGTGGGAGATGAATTGCGGAAAAGAACCGCTTAAATTTTTGATGAATGA
>JAGDBK010000072.1 GCA_017959065.1 Clostridia bacterium
GCAAGGTATGGCTGAACTCGCAGAAGTCAGTCTGGGTCGTAGTACCTGAGAAGTCGGTGAAAGCCGACGGAGGGAAGGACCCGGCGGATAATGATATATAGAACTGTACGCTTGAATCATGACTGAAAGCGGAAAACCCGGGGAGGGTCTATCTGCTTGAAAGTGGGTCGGAAACTGAGGATAGAGAGCAGAAGTAGCTTAGTGAGAATAGACGTACAGGGCAAGCAGAAAGCAATATATCATTAGCCGAACCGCCGCTTGCGGGACCGCATGAGCGGTGGTGTGGGAGGACGGGGGTTAGCCACCCCCTCCTACCCGATTTCGGTTCGGTACGAAAAGACCGCGGCGGAGATCATTTCTCCGCCGCGGAAAGACTATCCATTCTTTATTATGATGATATATTTCTGCCGGGAATTCCGATGATCTGCATAAATGATTCATGAGTATGCATCATTGCCGTTTATAGCATTCGTCCTGATCCCGGCACAGAGCACTGGATGGAAGAGTTTATTTGTCAGAATTTCTTCTCTGCGCGAACATCCATTTAATCATTTCTGGTTCTCTGTAGGCGAGATCCCAAACATTGTGTCCGCGTCCTTCGCTTTCAGTGTAGAGCACTACTTCGCTGCCTGCAGCAATGAGAGCCTCATACATGTCTCTGGAGCCCTGGACAGGAACTGAGGTGTCATCCTTGTCATGGTATATATGGATAGGAAGATCCTTGAGAAGTTCAGCCTTGCTCGGATCTCCGCCGCCGCAGAGCGGAACAGCCGCTGCGAATCTGTCGGGATAGCGGCAGATCAGATCCCAGGTGCCATATCCGCCCATCGACAGTCCGGTAACGTACTGTCTGTCAAGATTGGTGCTGTATTTTTCGTTGATATAATCAAGGAGTTCAAGAACAGCGCAAAGCGGGGCCGTCATAGGATGTTCATCGACACTGTAGCTTCCAAGGGACCAGTCCACTGCATTCCATCCTTCATCACTTGGACACTGCGGGGCGACAATAAAACAATTATAGGTTGGAAGTTCCTTGGGCATGAACATGTTCTGGATGCCCAGCTGGATCTGGCCGTCATTATCGTTTCCTCTCTCTCCCGCTCCGTGCAGGAACAGAAGGACAGGATAGGCGTATTCCTCACTGTAGTTGTCTGGCATACGGTATCTGTATGGAAGAGTTACTCCGTTTGACGCCTCAAAGGTATCCGCAAGAAAAGTCTTGACGAATATGAATTGCGCCCCGCCCTCTTCCGGAGGATCGGGCTTGACTATGACCGGATCGGTCTCCGGGGGCGCTTCGGTCACTTCATCAGTAACGGGATCTGTCTCAGCTGAAGAATCGGAACCGTCAGTGGCGGGATCAGTCAGCGCGGGATCTTTGGTCTCTTCATTCTGACTGCCGTTTCCGTCAGTGCAAGCAAACAGGGAAAGCATTGAAAAAACTAGCGCGAGCGCAAGAATGATGCCGAGGACTTTTCTCATAGCGTTTTCCTTCTTTCTGGTTTTAAGTTATGTTGAATGATTGTTCAGGCAAAGTATTGTTCTCAGGATCGGACCTGATCGAATAGCCAGATTATCATATCGCTCATACGGTAGACTTCGGTTGCGATAAAATGACCTTTGCCGCTGGTGGTCTCTATCAGTTCGGCTTTGGCACCGCCTGCGGCTTTAATTGCCTCTATCATATCATAGTCAGGCTCGAACGGCACCATGGTATCGTCTCTTCCGTGATAAGACCTTACGGCAATGTCCGTCAGCAGAGACGCTTTGGACGGGTCGCCGGCGCCGCATACTGCGACAGCAGCCGCGAATCTGTCCGGATACCTGCACAGAAGATCCCATGTTCCGTAACCGCCCATGGACTCGCCGGTCACATACTGACGGTCGGGATCTGTGCTGTATTTGGAGTTTATCTCGTCAAGGAGTTCAACGACTGCTTTCATCGGCCTTGAAATAGGAACATCATCGACGCTGTAACTGCCCGCCGCATAGTCCGTATCGACCCAGAAACTTCCTGCGGGACACTGTGGAATTATCATTATGCTGTGGTATGTCGGCAGCGTGATTGGGATGAAGAACTCCTGCGTCCCCTGATTCAGCTGGGCCTCGTTATCGTCACCGTTCTGTCCTGCGCCGTGAAGAAACAGAAGCACGGGGTATGCATACTCTTCGCTGTAGTCCTCTGGAACGAACAGCCTGTACGGGATGACCTGTCCGTCAGACGATGTGAAAGTATATGCTGGGATCTGCTTTTTCAGCATGATTTTGGACGGCCGTGTGTCGGGAGGTGAGGGCTTCTTAACGGATTCGGGACTTTCAGTTTCTTCAGAAGGATCTGCTTCTGTTTCATTCTGCGTGATTACAGTATCAGCTCTCGAAGCAGCCGTATCATCTGTCTCTGATGACGTTATATCTCCCGAACATGAATATAATGTCAGGACCATTAATAGAGCAATGAAAATGCATGACGCGGCTGAAAGGCGCCTTAAGCTAGAATGCTCTTCTCCAGTCATCGTTAATTCTCGATTCATAATTCATCCGGATTATTGGTTCGTCTGCCGTGACTAAGAACATAATTTACTGATCGATTTAATTGTTTATATTTTAATTGTAAGCGATTTGTTTGTCAAGTTAAGCGGAATTTTCAAAAGACGGACAGAAGCCGAAATACCTGAAAGGATTTGTCCGCTTTTCTGTATGAGAAATCTTTTGGTCAATAACGGGAAAATCCATTGACACCTAATTCATAATTAAATAAAATAATATAAGGAACACGGATCACCGGGAGATCCGCTGTCCGCTTTTCTGTTAAGAGGATTATTTCAAGTATGATCGAAGAAAGGAATTCAATCATGGAAAACAGTGAAAAGATCTTGCGTTTCGGCTGCGTCGGTGTCGGCGGAATGGGCAGTTGGCATGTTACATGTCTTTCTGCGAACCCCAGAGTGAAGATAGTGGCTCTCTGCGACCTTATTCCCGAAAGATGCGAAAGAGCTATAAAAAACAACAATCTCGATCCCGATACGCATATTTATACGGATTTCAGGGAAATGATTGATAAAGAGGAGCTGGACTGCGTAGATGTAGCCACCCCCAATGATTTCCATTCCATCATAGCCGTATATGCTTTTGAGCACGGACTTCATGCTTTTACAGAAAAGCCGGACGCGATCAACGCCTCTGAGCAGCAGAGGATGTGGGATGCGGCCGAAAAGGCCGGCAAGGTCCTTATGGTCATGCGCAATAACCGGTATTACGGGAATTCTGTTTATCTTAAAAAATTCGTTGATTCCGGAAAAGCCGGCGAGATTTACTGCGGAAGGTGCGGATGGATCCGCCGCCGCGGAATACCGGGAATGGGAGGATGGTTTACTACCAAGGCTAAATCAGGCGGCGGTCCCCTTATCGACCTTGGCGTGCATATGATAGACCTCGCAATGTGGCTGATGGGAAATCCGAAGCCTGTCGCAGTTTCCGGATGCACATATGAGAAATTTGCCAAGGATGAGGCGGAAGCGGATTCAGAGCATGCTGATTTCGGCGATAAAGTATCCAACGGGACTTTCGACGTCGAGGATCTTGCGATGGGATTCATCAGGTTTGAGAACGGCGCATGTCTCCAGATAGAGTGTTCATGGGCTTCCAATATCAAGAACGAGAAGCGTTTTGTCCAGCTGCGCGGTACTAAAGCCGGATTTGACTGGAATGACAACAACACATGCGGTATCTGGACGGTTGATGAGGAAGGAAAACTTGTCGATCTTCATCCCGACTGCGGTCCCAACATAGACGGACACAAGGCTGCCCTCGATCACTTCGTAAGGATAATCCTTGACGGAGCAGAGAAAGACTATGTCCCTCAGCAGGGCCAGAATATGATGAGGATCCTTGACGCGATCTACAAGTCTGCAGAGACCGGAGAAGAAGTAAAGCTTTGATCTGACGGCGATCCAGGCACCTGCATTTTTCAGCTGACATTCAGTTAGGTTTTACGGTCTTTTGATTTGCGGGCCGCCGGCCGGGTCTCCATTCGGTAATGGTTATCTGATCGGCGGCCCTCTTTTTCCCGCTTCCGGATGCAGGAGGTTTTCCGGAAAACACTGATATGTTTTTTCGGATATCCTTTACCCGTGGCGTTAACAGTACGCTTCAAAAATAATTATCAATTATCTTTTATAAGGAGTCTGATATGAATCCCGAAACATGTACTGTTCTCAAAGGCAGGCGCATCGAATTCTTTTCTCATCCTTCAGAGCCGGATTGGGGGTACGAAAAACCTCAAACTGACAGTTTTGCCGTGATACACCCAAAAAACGAGATACAGGGCAGGAAGTATCCGCTTTATGTCGTTCTTCACTCTGCCGGACACGATCTCTATACAACGGTGCACTGCCTTTATAACGAAGGTGATCATGACATATATCATACTCCTGACGATACTTTTGCACTTATCCCGGACTGTTACGCGAATGCGGACAAAGACTGGTGGTGGGGATGCAAACCGGACGAACCGTATCCCGGGTTCGATGAGGGGCTCAGAATGAAGCCGGTCGAAAAAAGAGTTATGTCAACGGTATTCTGGACCATGGACAATTACTGCATTGACCGGGAGCGTGTTTACGCTGTCGGAAATTCCATGGGCGGAAGCGGCGCGCTCGGAATCGCATATTGCCGCGGAGATGTTTTTGCTGCGGTAAAGGTGAATGTTCCCGCCGGAGTAAGTCATTTGTCAAGGCGGTGTGCGCTTGAGTGCGACAGGCCGGAGGGCTTCCGCATCCCGGATCCTCCCGTGACAGTGGATTACAGCGCCCAGAACGACAGCTGGTCTTTCGGGCACGATATCCTTTTCAAAGGGACTCAGAAATACAGATATCCGTTAATGGAGTTTTTCGGTCCTTTCGGACATCAGAACAACAATTCGGAGCTTATTAAATTCAATGATTTGATCCATGCCTTTGATATCGGATCCGTTTCTCTTCACGAATCTTATCCGGTATTTACTAATGCCTCGACCGACGATCCGATACCGTGGCCCGATAAACTTGATTCTGAAGCATCAGGACAGGTCAACGGGTTCTTCAGATGGCGAAACGTCAGGGATGACAAGGACGTGCTTGAGATCGAACTCAGACTTCTGAGGCAGGTCGAGTGGGAAAGCAGGATGACTTTCCCGCAGGAATCAACCGCTGACGTGACATTGAGAAGACGGCAGAATTTCATTCTGTCTCCTGGTGAAAACTTCTCATGGGAATTCCGGGGCGAAAAAGGTGTTTCAAAGGCAGATGATTTCGGCGTTCCTACCATCTTCTCACTTAAGATCACCGACGTTCCCGCTGTACTGACATTAAAAAAGTAACATTTTGACTGATAGTATACTGTTTGATATCTTATCTGGCTTTAGAAATCATTCGGCACGCTGATCGTTTTGAACTTTTATTGACATTAGGCGATCGATTATCGCGGCCGTGAAAGGACTATTATTATGCCTCTTAGCAACAGAGATTTTCTTGCTGAATACACTGCCGACTGTACTAAGCGCATGAATATGACGGACTTCGACGCTCTGGGAGATATAGTCGATATAATCCTGAACACCAAAAAGACCGGGTGCAGGATATATACCGCAGGCAACGGCGGCAGTGCGGCGACCGCTTCTCATATCTGCAACGATCTTACAAAAGGCTGCAGGGTATTGGGACGGCCGGGCTTTATGGCGGAATGCCTTGCGGACTCGACCGCGGTAGTCACCTGCCTTGGAAACGACTACGGATACGATGAGATTTACACCGTCCCTATTGAAACGAAAGGCAGGGCCGGAGATGTTCTTATCTGCTTTTCCGGAAGCGGAAATTCGGAAAACGTCGTGCGCGCCGCTGAACTCGCACGGAAAAAGGGAATTACCACCGTGGGCTTTCTTGGCAGGGACGGCGGAAAGCTGAAGGATCTCTGCGATAAATTCGTGATCGCACCGACAGACAATATGGAAAAGATCGAGGACATGCACATGCTGTACTGTCACGCGATCTCGAGCCTGCTTCAGCAGAAGCTGAAAGATATATGGGATATGGAAATCATCGAACCTTGCAGAGGACGGAAGTTCACCGCCGCGCTTTTTGATTTCGACGGTACGGTTTCTCTTATCCGTTCGGGATGGCAGGGCGTGATGATCCCGTATTTCATCGAAGTCCTTGAAGCCACTCCGAGACACGAGTCTCACGACGAGATAGTTACCTGCGTTACAGATTTTGTCGATTTTCTCACGGGGAAACAGACGATCTTCCAGTGCATGAGACTTGACGAGGAAGTCGTAGCAAGAGGCGGGGAGCACAGGGATCCGGTAGAATACAAGCATGAATATCTCAGACGGCTGGAGATCCATATCAAAGATAGGAAGAAGGCGCTTGAAAGCGGAGCTGATCCGTCTCTTTACAGAGTCCCGGGATGCTATGAACTGGTATGCTCGCTCAAGGAGAAAGGTATTAAATGCTATCTCGCATCCGGGACGGACGAAAAAGACGTTCTGTATGAAGCCGGCCTCCTCGGCCTTGATAAAGGGGTGTTCGACGGTGGAATTCACGGCGCGCAGGATTACATGCTTGAGTGCTCCAAGGAACTCGTTATTCGAGACATGATGGAGAAAGAGGGAATAGACCCGCGTGATCTCGTGTCTTTCGGCGACGGATATGTCGAGATAGAGCTCGTCGCGAATCTGGGCGGCTATGCGGTAGGAGCTGCCACGGATGAGGACCGCAGATACGGGATAAACGAATGGAAGCGGAACAGACTCAAAAAGGCCGGAGCTGCCATGATAATCCCGGATTTCTCCGAGACCGGGCGGCTTATGCGTTATCTGGGAGGTGAAGACTGATGCCTTACGAACTGTTTGATCGTTCAAAGCTCGACATCCTTCCTCTAGATCAGAGGATACATGATATCGATCTGTTGAAGGTGGCGATCAGACCCGGCGACGAGATACAGCCTTTTGAAGATCCTGCTATCGATGTTCTTGCCGATGCTGTCGTCGATGCCAGAAAGAAATACGATTCGACTGTGCTGATGATGTACGGAGCTCATGTGATCAGGACCGGCAATTCGCCTCTGATGATCGACATGATGAAGCGAGGTATGATAACACATTTCGCAACCAACGGGGCGGGCTCCATTCACGACTTCGAATTCTCTCTCATCGGTCATACATGCGAGAGCGTCGCAAAATACATTTCCGAAGGTCAGTTCGGGCTTTGGAAAGAGACAGGCATAATAAACGATATCATATCGGAGGGGGCGAAGGAAGGCATTGGCTGGGGTGAAGCTCTCGGCCGCTACATCTGGGAGAACAATCTCCC
>JAGDBK010000073.1 GCA_017959065.1 Clostridia bacterium
ACGGTTGTCTCCCATGTGGAGATAGAGCGGCATACGCCCTTCCATCAGCCTGTAGAGCGGGATCAGCTTCGGACTGTCGATGTCCACTTCCTGAATGTCAGGATGTATCTTTACTCCTCTCAGCCCGATGTCCCAGGCTCTTGAGAGTTCCTTCTCAAAATCGGGGTAGTCCTGATGCATTCCGGCAAAACCTACTGTGAGAAATCCTTCAGAAACGGATCTTGCGGCAAGGGCGGCGATTGAGTCGTTGACCTTTTCGACCTGCTTTGCGTTCGTGGCGACGGAGAAGAGAAGAAATCCCTCGACCCCGCTGCCTTTAGCTCTTGAAGACAGTTCATCATACGTCCCGTTGCCCTCCGGAACGAAATCGTAGAACCGTCCGAGGCTCTCGACAGCCTTCGCGGCTATCTTCTCGGGGTATGTGTGTGTGTGGATGTCAATTACTCTGTACAATTCTGGACCTCTGTTTCTTTTATAAATCAAACTTTGACTAAAGAAAGGATCAAAAAAATGGATTGCCTGTTCTGTAAGATTATTTCCGGTGAGATACCGTCCTCAAAAGTATATGAGGACGAATACTGCTATGCGTTCAGGGATATCAACCCTCAGGCTCCCGTTCATATCCTGGTGGTTCCGAAATGCCACATTGAATCCGCCGATGTCATCTGCGGCGGCAACAGTCTGTATGTCGCCAAGGTCTTTGAAGCCATCCCGAAGATCGCTGCATCAGAGTCGCTTTCGGAAGGATACAGGGTCATCACGAACATAGGAAAACACGGCTGCCAGAGTGTCAAGCATCTTCATTTCCATATTCTCGGGGGAAAACAGCTCTCGGAAAAAATGGACTGAATCCGACTGACAGATCAAAAAACCGGGCCGCACCTTTTTCAGGGAACGGCCCGCTTTTGTTTTTATTTCACGAACTCGTTGTAAATGGCGTTCACGGTTTTCTCGAAATCGCTCTCGCTGACTCCGAGGATAATATTGTACTCGCTGGAGCCCTGGTCTATCATCCGAATATTGATTCCGGCGTCCGCGACTGCCTTGAATACCTTCGCGGCTGTACCGCGGTTCCGAACCATCGCTCTTCCCACGACCGCCACGAGCGCCAGCCCGTCTTCTATGGAGATGGAATCAGGAAGGACAGCTTCGCATATCTCGTCCTTGATCTTCTCGCGGTAATGGGAGATGTCCGGTGTGTTTACGATCACGCACATCGTGTCTATGCCCGAAGGAAGATGCTCGAAGCAGATCCCGAGATCCTCAAGGACCGACAGGACCTTGCGGCAGAACCCGACTTCTGAATTCATCATATCCTTTTCGATGCTTATCACGGAAAATCCCTTTTTGCCCGCGATGCCGGTGATGACCTGCTTCGTATCGTAAACGGTGGTCTCCGGGACAATGACCGTGCCGGGAGCGGATCTGTCGTTGGTGTTTTTGATCTTGATCGGAATGCCTGCAAAACGGACGGGGAATATCGATTCCTCATGCAGGACTCCGGCGCCCATATAGGATAGTTCCCGCAACTCGGTATAAGTAACAATGTCGATGAGCTTGGGGTCTTTAACGATGCGCGGATCAGCCATGAGAAAACCGTTGACATCGGTCCAGTTTTCGTATGAGTCAGCCTGGGAAGCCCTGGCGACGATCGAACCTGTGATATCCGATCCGCCTCTGGAAAATGTCTTTATCGTGCCGTTCGGCATAGAACCGTAAAATCCGGGAATAACCGCATATTTGTGATAATTGAGGACCTCTCTCAGAACATGGTTGGTGTTTTCGGCATCAAATGTTCCGTTCGCCTTGAAATAAATCACTTTAGCCGCGTCGATGAAGTCAAAGCCGAGATAGTTCGCGAGAACAAGTCCGGAAAGGTATTCGCCGCGGCTGGCCGCGAAATCTTCTCCAGCATGGTGAAGGATGGCGTTTTTTATCTTGACGAATTCGTCTGAAAGATCAAAGTCGAGACCGAGGCCGTCGATTATAGAGTTGTAGCGTTCTTTGATGAGGTCAAAACAGGTATCGATATTCTCTCCGCGTCTGGCGAGGTCGTGACACTCGTAGAACATATCGGTGACTTTCTTGTCATCGGCCGAGATCCTTCCGGGAGCGGAGGGAACGACATATCTCCGGTCCCTGTTCTCGAACATAATGTCTTTGACGATTTTAAAGTGTTCTGCATCGGCAAGGGAACTCCCGCCGAATTTAACCGCTATACACTGCACTTTACGGATTCTCCTTGATGAAATAGGGCGTTTTTGTAACTGCAAACAATTATATTTGAAAACGGGAGCTTTGTCAATCAGTGAACCGGATTTGTATGCGCGGCATAATATGTTTCGCACATTCCCCGGATCATTTTATGATGCGGCTGCATATCAGTCGCAGTCATAACGTTCGCCGGTCTTTTCAGGTCTGACCCGGCCTGAAGTTATCTCTCCGAGAAGGGAACAGATCTCTCCGAATCTGTCGGCCCGCACGGCACACCGGATGGTGATCCCGTCCGAATACTCCGTGCTGTCCGTCTTTACTCCGTAAGAGGAGATCTTTGACGATATCGCGGGATATTCCGGATACGTGCATCTGACGGTAAACTCGTCAAAGAGCCTCAAGGTCACTATTCCCGCTTTTTCTATTGCGAGCTTTGCCGCTTCGGTATATGCGCGGACGAGTCCTCCGGCACCGAGTTTTGTCCCGCCGAAATATCTTGTGACGACCACTGCGATATCGTCGGCACCGCTCTTTTTCAGCATTTCAAGTACGGGTATGCCGGCCGTGCCCTGAGGTTCGCCGTCATCGCTGTATCTGGCATGCGCGCCGCCGGAAAGATAGTACGCGTAGACATTGTGGGTGGCGTCCCTGAACTCTTCCGATACGGCTGCGATGAATTCTTTCGCTTCTTCTTCCGTCCGGACGTTTTTCACGGTCCCGATAAACCGCGAGCGCTTCTCCTCGAACTCCGCCCGCGCGGTCCCTTTCACTGTCGTATACAACTCATTCATGGCTTTCTCCGTTCCCACCGGCTTCATTTGTGACACGGGTCTGCATTTCAGACAGCTCGGCGTATTCCCCGAATATGGATACGGCAGCCTCGTCCGCGACTGACGTTATCAGAACAGATCCGTCCTCATACTCTGATCCTTTGACGGATGTCTTTTCATAGATCCTGTTAACGATGTCCTGCCTGTCGGCTGGTACACGGAATACGGTAAGCGTCCCGAACGAATCAAGTGCTTCGCAGATCTTTCCCGTCAGGGTTTCGAATCCCTCTCCGGTCTTTGCGGAGATCATGACGGTATCCGGATCCGTCAGTACGGACGGCACGATGTCATCCGTACGGCACAGATCGCATTTGTTCAGAACATAGATCCTCCGCTTTTCGGATGTTCCGAGCGCGGACAGCGTCTTTTCGGTCGTCTCCAGTTCCTCCGCCATATTATCGGACGAGCTGTCGATCATAACCAAGAGTATATCCGCGGATGCGGCTTCGGCCAGGGTCGATCTGAATGCCTTTATAAGATGGTGCGGAAGCCCTCTGATGAATCCAACCGTATCGGTGATCAGAATCCCGCGGCCGTCGGGCAGGGTATATTTGCGCGTGGTGGGATCAAGAGTGGCGAATAGTTTGTCTTCCGCAAGAATACCGGCGTCGGTAAGAGCGTTCATCAGAGTGGACTTCCCGGCGTTCGTGTAGCCTACGATGGCAGCGACAGGGATACCGGTGCGCTTCCTGGAACTGCGGATAGTCTGCCTTTTGGTCTCAAGGGTCCTGAGTTCTTCCTCAAGGTGTCTTATCCTTCTCTGAAGATGCCTTTTGTCTGTCTCGAGCTTCGATTCGCCCGGCCCTCTGGTTCCGATCCCGCCCCCGAGTCTGGAGAGATCTTTTCCTTTTCCCGTAAGTCTCGGTGCGGTGTATTTCAGCTGAGCAAGCTCGACCTGAAGCTTTCCGTCAGCGGTAACAGCTCTGCCGGCGAAAATATCAAGGATCAGCATGCTCCTGTCGATCACTGTCACTCCGTCCAGCTCGTTTTCAATGTTTTTGATCTGTGACGGAGTAAGTTCCAGATCGAATACCGCTGTCTCCGCTCCGCATCCTGAACACAGTTCGGAGAGTTCCGCGATCTTTCCGGAACCGAGGACGGTTCTCGGATCAGGAGAAGGCCTCTGCTGGACCAGTTCGGCAACGGTCACCCCGCCCGCGGTGTCTATCAGTCTTTTCAGTTCGGAGAGGGAAACATCGCACGATTCGCCTGGGGTCTCCTGCGTTATCAGGCCGACCGCAACGACTTTATAAGACTCTCTTCTGTTTCCGTCCGGACTTATGCTGTTTGCGTTTCTTTTCATGGAGTCCTTTCTGCTGCGTTTACCCGGAAGCCGCGTTTTCACGGACGCGGATAAAACAGAAACGGGTCTGTCGCCGCATAACGAGACAGACCCGTATAAAAAATCGGGTAAAATGAAGCAAATTATTTGCTCTGGACTTTCTCAAGACGTTTCTTGAACCTGTCTACACGTCCGCCGGCATCGACGAATTTCTGCTTGCCGGTAAAGAACGGATGGCATTTCGAACAGATTTCAACGTGAATATCGCCGCTCTTGGTCGATCTAGTCTCATATGTGGCGCCGCAGGCACACTTGATAGTTACGTTATTATATGCGGGATGGATACCTTTCTTCATCTTTCTGACACCTCTTGGCTTGATATATTAGCTGTTCTTTTTCAACAATTGCATTACATTCTACCACAGCCGCGCTTATAAATCAATAAAAAATATTATTTTTTGCAAAAAAACGTAAAAAATGTTTTTTCAGACGCTTCCGGGGTAGGATACAATACGCGGGCACAGAATGCGGATCAGTTCCGGATCTTTCTCGCTTCGAGATAGAATCTCTTGTCAAGTGCTTCGCCCATCGAGAATGTTTTGCGCGGAAGAGGCCCGCTGAGGATGATCGTTCTGAAAAGGTCATCCTTTTTCATCCCGTCAAAGATGAAAGCCGCCGCGTTCTTCTCGCCGGCTATCCTTTTTGCGTCATTCTCTCCGTGGACATAATCCACTGACGAACCGGGATGTCCCTTGATGTAACCGTCTATAAATGGCTGAAGCGTCCCTACGGGAAGCGGGTGGATGCTTCTTTCTGTCTGAAATGCTCTCTCGCTGTTCCCGTAACAGATGACAAAACGCTGACCGGGAAACGCGTCAGACGCCTTTTTATCGACGCTGTCCAGATACTGGGCAAATTCGTTGAGAAGATCCTCCGGGTCGATGCCGAACAGGACCCTGTATATGGGTTCGAATTCTATCGAAGGTTCATTGATGTCAACGATCTCGCAAAGCGCATATCTGGCGGGATGATCAATCGCGGCATTTCCGATCTCGCCCTTCAGGCTCTCATAGACCGCTTTGGCGGTAGCTAGCGAATGGTTGCCGTCACCGACCGCGAACACCATGGGCGGATACCCGTCGAGCCCGTACAGATTTTTCATGGAGCCGGGACATGCCATTTCGGAAAACCGGCGCTCTATGAAATCGATGTTTTCCCGGGTAATGAAGCTTCCTTTCACATGTCCGCTCCCGAGCATCAGGTCGAAATCATATGCGGTCTCATACAGCTCGCGGTCGCCGGATACTTTACCGAAAACGGATCCGTCCGCGTCGTTGACGAAAAGCATGACATGCGGAAGCTCGATCGGAGCGTTCTTCCTGACCGCCACTCTCGGAGGTATGCGTTCGAGGACCGTCTCCTCCGTCGGACGTACGAGCGACGATGACGAAGCGGAATAGTCGTAGTCCTCAAGGTCGATCATTCCCACGATGCCTCTTCTCGTTCCGCCTTTCGAAAGTGTCCTCTCAAGATAGATCATGGACCCTGGACGGCATATGAGGGAGGGAAGCGCTTCATACATATACCTGTCCGCCGCTTCGATCATCTTCCCGTCGCATTCCGGCAGGTTGATCTCCGGTATGATCATGTTGATGGTGGAGAGCCCGTCACCGGCCGCCGCGTAGGCTTTGTCCCAGTAGCTTCTGTCTGACGTGAACTGGTCGCACGCTATGACGGAATATGATCCGGCGTCGCAGACACTGAAGTCCGGAAGCAGAATGTCCGAGCGCAGAAATGTTTTCTTGTCTTTCATCGTTTTTCTCCGTGAGCCGTAAAAAACGGCGAGAATTTAATACCGGGAAATATGATACTCTCTAATTGTCCGTTTGGCAAGGATTTATTTTTTAGGGCCGCCGCCCTCGCATTTCCCGTTTCAAGAACATATCTTTGGATCTGCGATATAAACTTCATCATACAAAATAATTAAATGTTTATACATAAATAATTTACAATTACTATGTGAGTTTCCGATACTGACACGCGGCGCGATATGGTAAACTGAGATGAATTGTTTTTTATATCTTAATGTGCTAACCGGAGGTGATAGATATGATGCCCATGCGTTTCGGACCGCCGCCCGGATCGGACAGAGCCACCGATTCTCTTAAACCCAAAAAGCCGAAAAATCTCAGAGAACTGCCGGGGTATATCGGAGCGGTTCTCAAGGGCTTCTTTTCAAGGCTCTTCTATGTGATAAAGCTAGTCTGGGAGACCAAGCCGGTCATTCTGTTTCTGATGCTCCTTCTGGCCATAACCGACGGCATTCTTCCGATCATTTCGGCTCTTATCTCAGCCGAACTGATCAACGCCCTGGTACGGACGGTCACGGGAGAGATCACCGATTTCGCTTATGTCGCGGGGCTTCTGGTGCTTCAGTTTGCATATGTGTTTTTCTCCGGCCTTCTCAGAAGCTTCAATTCCGCTTTTACCAGGGTCTCAAACGAGATGGTCATAAACCATATCAAGCTCAAGATCAACGACAAGGCGCGGAGCCTGGATCTCCGCAATTTCGACGAACCAGATTTCTACGCGAGGCTGGAGAACGCATCTCAGGAGGCAGGTCACAGGCCCATGCAGATACTCAACTCCGCTTTCAGCATCGTCAGCACCGTGATCAGCGTTTCCAGTTTCGTCGTGGTACTGCTGACAGTCAGCAGCTGGGCCCCGCTCGTCATAGCCGTCCTCGCGATACCGTCTGCCGTCGTAAACTTCATTTTCCGCAAAAAGAACGTGTCGTACATGAGGTTCCGTTCGAAGGAAAGAAGGCAGATGAACTACTATTCGGAACTTGTCACCGGCAAGGATCTGGCAAAGGAAGTAAGGATATTCGGCCTTGCGGATTATTTCATAGACAAGTTCAAGGAGGCTTTCGCCAATTATTTCAAGGGCCTCAAGAACCTTATCATCCAGGAGAACTCATGGCATGCCGGCCTTTCTCTGGTGTCCGGCACCGTGAACTGCCTTCTCGCTCTTTACATCGCATACAAGGTCTTCCTGGGCGAACTGCAGGTAGGCGATTATTCTCTATATATCGGCGCCCTTAACTCCGTCTCTTCCGGTGTCGCCTCTCTGATCGGAACGACGGCGACCATTTACGAGGGTTCTCTTTTCATAGAGAATCTCATAGTATTCCTCAAGGAGAAGATCACCGTGGTGCCCACTGCCGACCCGCCGATCAGACCGGAACGGGGAGCCGCTCACACCATTCGCTTCGATCATGTAAGCTTCAGATATCCCGGACAGGAGAAGATGGTCATCGACGATGTCAGCTTCACGCTATCTCCCGGCGAAACGTGTGTCCTCGTCGGCCTGAACGGGGCGGGCAAGACCACGCTCATCAAGCTTCTGACCAGACTGTACGATCCCACGGAGGGAACCATCTATCTTGACGGTCACGATATAAAGGAATACTCCGTCAGGGAACTTTACGACACTTTCGGGATCATTTTCCAGGATTTCGGAAAATATGCTTTCAGCGTCAGCGAGAACATAGCGTTCGGGGACATCGGGGACGGACCGGACCCGGAAAGAGTGAAAGAAGCCGCAGACCAGAGCGGAGCCGCCGATTTCATAGAAAAGCTTCCCGATTCGTACATGACGCCTCTGATGAGGATATTCGAGGAGAAAGGAAAGGAACTCTCGATAGGACAGTGGCAGAAACTGTCGATCGCAAGAGCCTTCTACGGGTCGAGCGATATCCTGATCCTTGACGAGCCGACCGCGTCGCTCGATCCCATGGCGGAGCAGGCCGTATTCGACAAATTTGACTCGCTTTCGCACGACAGGACCACCATATTCGTTTCGCACAGGCTCTCAAGCGCCACAAGCGCTTCGAAGATCCTGGTCATAGACGGAGGCCGCATTGCCGAAGAAGGCACTCACAGGGAGCTGATGGCAAACAAAGGCATCTACTATGATCTGTTCACGACGCAGGCGGGGCGGTATATCAACGGGAGCGGCGATCCTGACGGAATGGATGAGGGAAAAGGAGACGGTCCGGCCCCGGAAGGTCCTTCCGAAGGCTTTCCCGGTCCGGGCGGAGGAAAGATGCCGGACCCGCCGCGCTTCCATAAAACGGAGCCACGCGGATTTACCGGGACAATACCGGATGAGGGACGTGGTGCCGGGGATGCCGGGCCGGTTCCTGACGGCGAAGGCGGTGTCTGACTTGAGTCTTTGTGCTTAAAAGGCGGAAAAATGCCGGCACTGCAAAAAATATGCTCCGGAGTGTTTAAAACAGTGGAAATATATGATATAATATTACATTAGGTACTTATAGCCTTTGTACTGCTGCTTGAAAAGATCAGTCCCGGTAAATTCTGTTCTGAATTGCCGGGATATACGCATTATGCGTAATACGTGATCGGGCACACGGACGGCGGCGCGAAAAAAAAGGGGGGCGCAGGGAAGCGGCGAGCCGTTAAGGAACGGCAGCGGCCCTGCCGGATTTTGATGAGAGACAGAACAAGGAAAGGAACATCCGACGATAATTCACTATCGGCAAAAGCGCGGGTAGACCAGTCTGAAAAAGGGACCGGCGCCATATCCAGAGCGCTGAAAGCCCTGGGAGGCTTTTTCTACAGACTCTTCTACGTGGTCCTCCTTGTCTGGGAGACAAAGCCCCTCATTCTTTTCGCGATGGTGTTCAT
>JAGDBK010000074.1 GCA_017959065.1 Clostridia bacterium
GAAAACAGTATTCACCTATAAAGCAAGTGACAGAAGTGACATTATTCCTCTTTTGGAGTTTTGTCACTTCTGTCACACTGTCACATGCAATCTTATCTGTAAGTGTTATTGGCAAGCGTTTTGTCATGGATAATTTTATCCTGTGAGCAAGTTTTATCCCGCCAATTGAATAAATCCTTTTTGTTCTTCTGAGATGGTGAAATCGTTCTTCACTTGAAATACTATTAACCTTGGGATATAATAGGTTAAAAATAAGGAAGTGAGCATATGATTTCAACTCGCGGCCGTTATGCCCTGCGTGTTCTTGTCGATCTGGCGGAGAATCAAGGAGACGGATATATTGCACTCCGGGAAGTTGCAGAACGTCAGGAAATATCGGAAAAGTATCTGGAAAGCATTGTAAAAGAGCTTGTCCGTGACGGGATCCTCGAGGGGCTCCGGGGAAAAGGGGGCGGATACCGGCTCGGTCACCCGGCTGAGCAAATCAAAGTATTGGACGTCCTCTGCACGATGGAAGGAGATTTGGCTCCGGTAGCTTGTCTTGCAGCTGGGAGCAAGCCCTGTCCCCGTGCTGCAGGCTGCCGCACATTGCCTCTTTGGAAAGGGCTGGATGAAGTCGTCAGTTCCTATCTCAGCAAATTCACGGTGCAGGATCTTGTCCCCAAAGACCCGGACAGCTTTGACTATATCATATGATTATAAGGGCCGCGGAAGCAAATTCGCTTCCGCGGCTTTTTCATATGACTGAGGGGACGATGATTTCGCCTCGTCCTCCGCAATAGCGCCTTGTCAGCTCCAGAATCCGCTGTCCCGTTTCCATTAACAGCTTATCGGGGGTAAAGTCGTTTCCCTGCACGATGTAAAAGATGTTCTGCGCTTCTTCGTCTACTTTGGTCTTCTCTACCTGGCGGATCTCCAGACGGCATAGCACCTCGTTTGCATCGTCGCAGTAGCTGTACTCATGCGCCGCCACGGGGATCGCCTCGTTCTGGCCGATCGGGACAAAGCGCTCGCTGCCGTCTGTAAAGCGCAGCGTGATGTTTCCGTCTACCCGGTCGATATTGTGTGCACCCAGGGCCAGCTTGCTCTCCAGCGAGATGAGATTATAGATATCCACAGCCTGGTTGATATAAAACATTCCGCGGTTCTTTTTTAACAGCTTGATAAGGTTCTCACTGGCTGGGATGTTTTTTCGACGTTTGACGCCCGTGCGGTCGTGGAGGATGTTGAAGCCCTCCAGGATCGGATCATCGTGTATCTCCAGCGTTTCATATGCTGTGTACAGCTCCTCCAGTCGTTTTTCCCGATAGGCCGCCCATTCCGGGTCTTCGCCATGATTGTCGATACCGTATACCGCAGCAAACAGAATCTTCACGCCTGCGTCCAAAACGGCCTGTTGCACATAAAAGTCCATAGCCTGCTCTCCTTCAATCATCAAAAAGACTGGATCTTTTCCACATCGTAGGGCGTGGCCTGGTATACGAAATAGTTGAGCCAGTTTGAAAACAGCAGGTTGGCGCTGGAGCGCCAGAGACAAAGCGGCTCCCGGCTGTCGTCGTCGTTCGGATAATAGTTCTTCGGCAGATGGATGGGCAGCCCCTGTGCCTTGTCCCGCAGATATTCCTGCTCCAGGGTACGTGCGTCGTATTCCGAATGCCCGGTAATAAAGATTTGCCGCCCGCCGTCGGTAGAGACTGCATAAACGCCTGCTTCCTGGCTCTCGGCAAGGATCTTCAGCGCAGGGACCGCCTCAATGGCTTGCCGCGTAATGGTAGTGTGCCGTGAGTGCGGTACCAGAAACGTGTCGTCAAAGCCGCGAAACAGAATAGAGCCCTTGTGCACCACGCTATGCTCATAAACGCCGAACAGCTTTTCCTTCAGCGGCTCTTTTTTGATGCCGTAATGATAATATAGTCCCGCCTGCGCACCCCAACAGATGTGAAATGTGCTGTAAACATGGGACTTACTCCAAGTCATGATTGCGCAAAGTTCATCCCAGTAATCTACTTCTTCAAACGGCATCTGCTCGACTGGCGCGCCGATGATAACCAGGCCGTCATAATACTGCAATTTGATCTCGTCAAAGCTTCGATAGAAGCTGATCATGTGTTCGGGGGAGACGTGTGTCGGCGTATGACTGCTGACA
>JAGDBK010000075.1 GCA_017959065.1 Clostridia bacterium
CTAAGCAGCTGATCGCGGAGAACATCGTCGTTTCGGGAAAGAATCAGATCACGAAAAACGTTCGTCTCGGCGACGACACCACGGTCAAACTGATGGAGATACCGAAAGACGTCATGCGGTCTATCGGTGAGAAGTACTCGTGAAAAAGCACAGGGGGTGTTTCAAAAAAGCGGGCACAACGGGCACAACAGGCACAGAACGGATTTTGTGACTGCTGTGCCTGCAAATTTACAGGCACACCCCCAGGCAAAACACATTTTTCTTCTCAGTTTACCTTTTCAAAGCGAGGGAGAGTCACGAAACGTGACGGGGGCTCAACGGAGAGATACGACTGAGAGAGATGCCCCTGGCTCACCAGGGGGCAATGCATCGCCTTTGGCTTGCCGACAAGCGGCATACCTTCGGCAGTTAAAACGGGCAGAAGCCCGGACCCACTTTAAACACCAACACGCAAAAACGCGATTTGCGGGGGTTTTGCGACCGGCTGGGACAACTATGCCTCCGGTCTTTTTTGAAGCGATTGTAGGCGATTCTACGCGCTTAAACCCCGGCTTTTCCGTCCATTTTTGCCGCCCGGAGAAAGGAGAATTTATGGGCAAACGAATCAAAAACAAAGTCATATCCTTCCGCGTCACACCGCAGGTTTATGATGAGATACACTCGAGAGCAGCAGCCGCAGGATACAGTCTTGCGGCTTTTTTAGAGGACGCGTCTCTCGGCGTCGACATTATCCGGTTCCCGGATCTGACCGACTTCACGAAGGAACTGAAGCGCCACGGATCGAACCTGAACCAGCTTGCGGTCCTCGCTCACACTGGAAAGATACAGAGCGCCGGCATCGACGAAACGCAGAAACTGTACAACGAACTGCTGACGCTTCTGAGGAAGACTGCCGAAAGGAGGACGGGCTGATGGCTACTATTACGGGCATCAACGCACCGGCGAAACAGAGCCACGGCGGCCTGGACGCAACCATACGGTACGCGACTCAGGACAAGAAAACGGTCTGGGAGGGAGAAAAACTGGTCGGCACTCTCAACTGTATCGCGTCTTCAGCGACCAGAGAATTCATCAACACCAAGCAGATGTTCGGCAAGGACAACGGCAGAATGTACTTTCACTTCGTCCTTTCGTTTCCGCCCGGCGAGAAGATCACACCGAAGCAGTGCCACGAATACGCGATGGAGTATGCCCGCCGGAGATGGAACAGCTACGAGGTCGTCGCCGCCACTCACTCCGACGTCGACCACATTCACACCCACTTCATCGTCAACTCCGTTAGCTTTGAGAACGGAAAAAAGTATCACCTCGACAAGCCTGAGTTCCAATCTTTGATGCGGCAGAACGACGAGATGTGTCTGCAGTTCGGCTACAGCGTCTGCCAAAAGAAGCCGAAGAACGAGCGCGTCAAGAAGATGGGTCAGTCCGAATACCACTCCGCTATGAAAGGCGAAAGCTGGAAGATGGAGATGCGGATCGCCATAGAGGACGCGATGAAGTACGCGGTGAATCAGGGACATTTCATCGAGCTGATGAAAAGCGAAGGCTACGGCGTGAGCTGGACGAAGGACAGACAGCACATCTGCTACACGCATCCCAACGGAAAGAAGTGCCGGGACTACAGACTCGGCGAAGAAAAATACCTGAAAGGAAACATGGAAAATGAGTTCAGAATCAGAAAAGAAATTGTCGATGTCGGATCTGATGTCGCTTCAGAAAATGAACGCGGCGAAGGCGAAAGCAATGACCACGCAGGTCGTTTTGACGGACGGAAACTGGGGCGCGCTGATCAACAGCATACAGCTACTGACGCAGGCGACAGCGCAGAATATGTCGACGCTGGAATCCCTGGCGACGGAGGACGACGTGAGCGGGCTGCTGGCGGATCAGGTGGAGGATCTGCAGAGGGAACAAACGCTGACGCTGGCGAAGATCGAGGATCTGCTGGCAAGGGTTCAGGCGGCTCAGAACAGTCAGACCGACTCGCTGAAGAAGCAGACGGAAAGATCGATCTCCGAAATATCGTCACAGGCTGGGAGCGCGAAAGAGAGCTTTTCCTCAGCGTGCTCAGAAATGAAGGACGCTATGAAAAGATGGCTGAAAAAGGTCATGTGGATCGCGCTCATACCGTCGGCACTGGTCTGCGTCCTGGAACTGCTGCGCTTAATCTTTTAGGCGGCCTTGCGCGGATGACCGAGGGCGACAGACGTCCGAACCGCAATCCCGACGACGATGACGAAGACCCTGATCTCCGAGAACTTCGCAGACAGGAACGCGCCGTTAAGGACGGCATCAATCTGGTAATGTAACGTAACCGCCCCTGCGTAACGAAACGTTACGTGGGGTCTTGTAAGCTGAAAAAGAAAGGAGGACAGACCGCATGGCTGACGAAAAAAAGAAGACGCTCGACGACATTCTGAAGCGCATTTCCGCCGATGAACGCAGACGATCACGCGTAACCGCCGAAAACGTCAAGGTATCCAAGAAGGTGTTTAACGTGATATCCGTCTACCCGCAACCGGAGGAAAACGACACGTCCGGCGGAGTTTCCGCGGTTATTATGAGTCTTATCAAAAAAGTTTCAATTTAATCGGTATTGTCTCTGGACATTTGGACCGGGTATGGTTATTGTGTTGTGTGCCATACTCGGTCCGTACTCTATACGGAGCCGCAAAAAGGCTCGGAAAGGATCTAAGATGAAAACAAGCACCACTCCTCAGATCACCGCTCTTTACTGTCGTCTTTCACAGGAAGACGAGCTTGACGGTGAATCCAACAGCATCCAAAATCAGAAAAAGATTCTGCAGAAGTATGCGGAAGACAACGGATTTCTGAATTGGCAATTTTACGTCGACGATGGAATCAGCGGAGTTACATTTGACCGCCCAGACTTCAACCGCCTGGTTGTCGATATGGAGAACGGCAAAGTCGGAACGGTCATAACGAAAGACCTCTCAAGGCTCGGCAGAGATTATCTTATGACCGGAATGTATATCGAGATATTCTTTCCTCAGCATAACATCCGGTATATCGCCGTAAACGACGGTGTCGACACTGAAAAAGGAAACGACGATTTCGTAGGCATCAGAAACTACTTCAACGATTTCTTCGCCAGGGATACAAGCAAGAAGATACGCGCAGTCCAAAAAGCCAAAGCTGAACGCGGAGAAAGAGTCGGATCAAAAGTACCGTACGGCTATATGCCTTCAAAGGACAACCTCGGCAGACTGGTCCCCAACCCGGAAACGGCGCCGGTCGTCCAGCGGATCTTTGCGGAATACCTTTCAGGCATCGGTGCGCGGACAATCGCCATCCGGCTTGAGCAGGACAAAATCATGAGTCCGAGCGTATACAACTACTACAAGTTCTCCAGGCACGAGCGCGGCTTGGAACTCGACAAACCGTACAAATGGTGCGACGTCACGATCCGGCTGATGCTGAGAAACGAAGTCTACCTGGGCGTTACGGCCAACAACAAGACGAAGACCAAATCAAACAAGCTGAAAAAGCAGATCAGAAATCCAAGGAACGAATGGCTGATAACCGAAGGGACGCACGAACCCATTATCGACAGAAAGACCTTCGACATGGTGCAGAAGTGGTTTGACGGAAGACGGAAAGCAGATCAGACCGGACAGATCGACAAATTCGCCGGACTGCTGTACTGCGGCGACTGCGGCGAAAGAATGTACCTCCGGAGGATAGTGAAATACCCGCATCAGAGCAATTATCTCTGCGGAATGTATCAGCGGTACGGAAACAATCACTGCACTGGTCACAGAATCAATCAGGACGACATAGAAGCGGTTGTCCTTCAGAAGATACGCGATATCACCGCGTACGTGAGAGAAAACCCCAACGAATTCTACGAGCTGGCAGCCGGCAGCGCAAACGAAGCAGCCGAGAAGGCTATGAAACAGTATGAAGCTGAAAAGACAAACCTGACGCGCCGGATGGCCGAATTGAAAAGCATAATCCGGTGTCTGTACGAAGACCGCGTGCTCGGCAGGATCACACCGGAACAGTACGACGAGATGTCGGCTTCATATCAAGCAGAACTTAAAGATACCGATGCTAAATTAGACGAGATCGGCGCCGAGATGGATGAGCAGAGCAAGCGCGAAGAGCTAATCCTCAAATTCATAGATAACGCGAAAAAATATATCGATATCAAGGAACTGACACCGGAGATATTGCGAACCTTTATACGCAGAATCGACGTTTACGAAAAGGATCATCCGCACTCTACGGGCGGCAACGATATCGTGATCCACTTTACTACGGAAATGACCGACAGATCGAAGATGCGCCACCTTGATCTGGTGAAAAACGGCCAGGTACCTCGCGGATTCAACAGTCCGGTTTAAAGAGTGCCGTTTCTTCCAATAACGATAACTCGCAGACGCAATGCTCTTCAACATACTCTCATATATGAACCACAAACTTTTGACTAATGGCAACACCGTAGCATCTATCGATGAGTTATATCTGTTCCTCACGAACCTGACTGCCATCGAATATATTAGAAACGCAGCGAAGCGTGTGAGGAAAAAAGACTCGTCAATCATCCTCGCAAGTCAGAACATTGAGGACTTCCTCATCCCCGGAATCCGTGAGTTTACAAAACCTCTATTCAGTATTCCGACACATCATTTTCTCTTTAATCCCGGCAACATCAATCCGAAAGAATTCATGGATGCTTTGCAGATCGAGGAAAGTGAATATGAGCTAATCAAGTATCCGGAACGCGGAGTCTGTCTGTTCAAGTGCGGCAACGAAAGATACCTGCTTCAAGTAATCGCTCCCGAGTACAAGGCAGCACTCTTCGGTAAGGCAGGCGGTCGCTGATGGCAGCAGTAACTGTTGCGACCGTTGCCAAAAAAGTAGTTGCGGCGATGGCTTCGAATAAGAAAGGCCGAAAAACATTAGGTTACATTCTTGGAATCATTCTCTTCATACTAAGCATTCCGATTATTGTCATCTGCTGCTTATCAGATAGTCTTGGATCACTTGGCAATCTCGGTAATGTTGATATGGAGCAGTTCAGAGGAAGTTTGACACAACGAATAGAAGAGGTGCTTGAGTCTTCAGGTATCGTTGACCAACTCACCGGCATTGAGGACGCTTTGCGAGAGAAAGGTTTCTCGGATGATGATATTCACAAAGCTCAATTAATCTATATTTCGTGCTCAAATGAAGTGGAAATCACAGACAGTTTTTACGATGACCTGGCAGCATGCTTTACCGGTGCAAAAGAAGATAAGTCAGTGTACGATATTCTGGAAGAAACGTTTGGAATCATGATCTCTGATGAGGAACGAGCAAAACTCAACGAACTATAC
>JAGDBK010000076.1 GCA_017959065.1 Clostridia bacterium
CTGCAGATTACGGCGCAATTGTCGTTCAGCTGCGGATGATCGGCAACAATCTGAATCAATTAACTGCACTTTTTCATAAGCATGGTTTTCCCAATGTTCCTGAGCTTAAGAAAATCAGTCAAGACGTTCACCGTATGAATCAGTTGTTCATCGACTCTTTCAGTCAGGAGTAAAAATGGCGACGACAAAGATATGGCAAATCAACGGGCGGCTGGATAAGGTCATGAAGTATATTGCGAACCCGGTCAAAACGTGGAACGGCGGTTTTGAGGAAGCCGCGAAGTTTCATCAGTTATCAAACGTCCTTCAGTATACGGCGGATGAGATGAAGACGGAAAAGCAATTCTTCGTGACCGGCGTCAACTGCTCTAGCGATCCTTCGGAAGCCGTTAAGCACTTCATGGAGACCAAGCGCGTCTGGGGAAAGACCGACGGTGTGGTTTGTTATCACGGCTATCAGTCATTTGCTCGCGGAGAAGTAACGCCCGAACTTGCACACAAGATCGGACTTGAATTCGCACAGGCAATGTGGGGAGACAGATTCGAGGTCTTGGTTTCAACTCACCTGAACACGAAAACTGTTCATAACCATTTTGTTGTGAACTCGGTTTCATTTCAGGACGGAATGAAGTTTTGCAATCTCCACTCGGATTACAGACGGGCGAGAGAACTGTCCGACGGTATCTGCCACAAATACGGTTTGTCTGTGATCGAACATCCCGGGTATGATCATGAGAGTATGGCAGTAATCAAAATGAGGGAAGAGGGCAGAGTGTCGCAACGCGATCAGATCCGAAGCGATATCGATTCGGTCATTTCAATGACTACGGATTTCAGGTCATTCTGCCATGAGATACAGGAACGCGGGTATCTGTTGGAACAGCGCGGGAGTTTCCTTCGTGTCCGCCCGGATAACGGTCAGAAGTTTTTCCGTCTGGACAGACTCGGTGACGGATACACTGAAGAAGATATCCGAAGACGACTCCGGGAGAACTATTACTCCCATCGTTATATCCGTAATCAAAGAGAGTATCCCAAACGGAGAAAGGCGAAAGGGCTGTATGCACTTTATCTCCACTATATGTATCTGTTGGGCGGATTCCCGAAATTCGAGCCTGTTCCCAAAGAGGTATATGCAATGCTTCGGGAAGACAGCCGGAAGATGCAGCGCTATTCCGATGAAGCAAAACTCTTAGGCGAACATGGAATCGATACGGCTGACGAACTGAACAGATTCATTGAACAACGGAACCGTGAGCTGTCATTGCTGATTGCGGATCGAACAAAGCTTACAAACAAACTCCGTCGTATGCACGACAGCGAGGAAATGAAACCTGTCAAGGAAGAAAGAGAGCATTTGACCGCAGAAATCGTTCGGATCCGAAAGGAACTGCGCCTATGCTCGGATATTGCAGAACGCAGCGGAGTCATCGAACAGGTTTCGGATGCGGTTGACGAATACTCCGAAACGAAAGAAAAAGAAGAGGAGAAAGAAAAAGGAAAGGAGAAAGATTCCAGATGAATACATCAGGAGAAGCTGCCGAACAGGTCGTAAAGATCATGTTGGAAGGCTCGGAAGTCTTGCTCAGGCTGACAGGCAGCGGCGCAAAAAACGTCGCCGTTATGCTGACCTCGATTTTCAAGCAGCAGAAAAAGACCAGAGGATCTATCCGAATGACAAATATGCTGCGTTCGGGGAAACCTTTAAAGGTCGTCACTTTACGAAGCAAGGATTTACCCAAGTTTCGGCAGACAGCCGGAAAGTACGGAATCATGTATACTGTGCTGAAAACCCGGAACGACAAAGACGGGATCTTCGACGTGATGATTCGCGCTGATGACGAAAGCAAGATGACGAGATTGATCGAGCGATATAAGATGACGGCTGTCGATACTGCCGCGATTCGCTCGGAAATCATTAAGGAAAAAGACGCGCCTGCTGCCGCTTCTGCCAATCAGGAGACAGAAAAAGAGGAGCCTATATTAAAAGAAGAA
>JAGDBK010000077.1 GCA_017959065.1 Clostridia bacterium
GAACGGGTCTTCTTCCGTATCGGCGGCCGTGGTCACGGGATCGGTCTCCGGAGCGCTCGTGACGGTCGTTACGTCAGGTATTACCGGAGCGGTCGTTACATCCTCAATCGGAGGAGCAACTTCCGTGCCCTGATCAATTTCGGGCGGATCTGTTTCGTCCGGGTCTACTCTTTGCGCGGTCACTACGTCGGCCGTCGTTTCTTCGGGATCATCGCCTTCTGTTTCACCCTCGGTGTCCTGTCCGTCGGGGGCCTTGGTCCCGTCATCCGTCGTATCGGCCGGGTCGGCTGTCTCTGAATCCGGTTCTCCGGTCTCGTCCGGGCCGGTAGTCTGGTCGGCGTCACCGGTCTCGATCTTTATCAGCTGTTCCAGAATACCGCACGAGGACAGGCAGCAGACAAGAAATGCAAGGCAGACGAGCAGTGCCGCAATATTTCTGATCTTCATTTCAAATTCTCCTTTATTCGTATTGATCCGCCGTCAGGGCGGAGATATGATGCCGAAGCGATGCCGGCAGGCCCGATGAAGATGCCTGCGCGGAACGGACACCTGTCCGTTTATTGGTGAAGCATCTGCTTTCAGCTAGATTTTACAATATACACCGTGATTTTTCAATAGGTTCGGATGATTGTTTTTAATATGTTCAGCGTAAACGGCTGCGCGCGCCCGGAGCCTGTGTCAGGTGTATGGCGGACCGGATTATCGATGAACATATCAGATTGTCGGAGGATATTTGATTTTTTTCTTTAATTCCCGCTGCCTTGGTACTATAATATACAGGATATCAGCAGACCCGCTTTGCCGGAGAGATCCCGCACGGTAAACTGCTGAGCATACCGGTAAAGTATCAGATTTTTTAAGGAGCGGTCACAGCCGATGGACAAGGGCGCATCCGTTTTCGATACAAGAGATTTCAAAATATCCAGAAGGGCATACGCGCTGGAGTGCGCGTTCGAGTATTTCATCGCGCTCCTCGTCGCGGATGCCTTCATCGCAAAGCTGTTGAAACATCTCGGCGCGAGCGACGCTCTCTGCGGAGTCATCTCCTCATTCGGATGCCTCGCGTTCGTATTCCAGATTGTGAACGTGTTCGTGGCGGGAAAGATCAGAAACACCAAGAAATTCGCGGTTCCGATCCACACATGCGCCCAGTTCCTGTTCTCCTGCCTGTATCTTATCCCCTTCCTGCCGTTCGATGACAGCGTCCGCAGGGTCGTGTTCGTTATCTGCATCTTTCTTTCGTATTTCGGCAACTACTTCGTCACCGCGATCGTTTTCAAATGGGGAAACTCGTTCGTCGATCCCCGAAAAAGGGGAAGCTTCTCCTCGGTAAAGGAGATGATCTCCCTGATATCCGGGATGGTCGTCTCGCTATCTCTCGGATACGCGATAGAGAATCTGGACAAGTCCGGAAACGTCACTTACGGATTCCTTCTTTCAGCATGCTGCATGCTCGTCTTCTGCGTCTCGGATTTCATCTGCCTGATGACTATCCGTAAAGAATACGTTCCTCAGGAGAACGAGGAAGAGAAGCCCGAACCGCCAAAGTTCAGGGATGTGATGAAAAACACCCTGGGCAACAGGAATTTCATAAAGATCACCGTGCTGCACTGTCTCTGGGCCGCGGCAGTTTTCTTCACCACGGGATTCCTCGGCACGTACAAGCAGCAGGAACTCATGTACACCATGGGCCAGATCCAGCTTATCAACATCTCGGGCGTGCTCGTCAGGTTCTTCATCTCCAAACCTTTCGGCCGCTTTACGGACAGGCATTCCTATGTCCGTGGAATAGAGCTTGCGTTCATAATCGCTGCCGTGGCCTTCGGATGCAACATGTTCGCTTCGCCGACTCTTCAGTGGTTCATAATCGTTTATACGGTCCTCTACAACATTAGCGGCGCCGGCACGGCGCAGAACATGCTAAACATAACCTACGGGTATGTGGACTCGAGATACTTCGTCCAGGCGTCGGCCATAAAGCGGTGCATGAGCGGCCTTACCGGATTTCTGGCGTCGCTTCTCTCGGGAAAGCTTCTGGCTTTCGTTCAGGAGAACGGAAACACGCTGTTCGGCATCCACGTGTACGGCCAGCAGGTCCAGTCCCTCGTTTCACTGGTCATTGTAATAATCGCTTTCGTCTTCTCCGAGGTCACGCTCAACAGGCAGAAGGTAATGCTTCAGTAGCCCTACATCCGCCCGGCATTTGCGGGTCCGCGTCGCGCGCAGCCGGGAAGGGAGCTTTTCGGAAGCTATTGTTTCAAAAGGTATTGCAAACAAATTCTTATTAATGTATAATTATCCTATGATTAATGATTTTGGAGGCAGCATGGAAAGCATTTTTCAATTGTCCAGATTCCTTGACGGCACCGCCGAAACGGCCAATCAGACAGCCAACAACACAGGCGGGCTGATAACCACGATCATCATGCTCGTTGCCATGGGATTCGTCCTCTATTTCTTTATGTACAGGCCCCAGAAGAAGCAGGAGAGGGAAAGCAAGAACATGAGGGATTCTCTCGAGGTCGGCGACGAGATCACCACCGCAGGCGGCATCATCGGAAAAGTGGTGCGCATCCGCGAGGAGACTGTCACTATCATGACCGGCAAGGAGGGGACCACGCTCCGCGTGCTCAAGTCTTCCATCAGAAGCATCGACGTCAAGGCGAACGCTCCCAAGGATGACGAGGCCGAGGCTTCCGACAAGGACAAGTCCAAGGGCAAGGATAAAGATAAAGACAAAGGCAAAGAAGAATCCAAATAATTACAGATGCAGAGGAGAAGAAAAGATGAAGAACGTAAAAACTCTCAATAAATCCACATACGCCAAGAAAGCCATTTCCGCAGGCTGCGGCGAATGCCAGGCTTCCTGCCAGTCCGCATGCAAGACTTCCTGCACCGTGGCAAACCAGAAGTGCGAGAACGTCAATAAGAAATAATAGCAAGCACCGGATTGATCCCAATAGATTTCCAGAGCCGCAGTGACTTATGTTTCTGCGGCTCAATTTTAAGAAACGGAACAAAGATATGGTACATCTTTTCAGCCAGCAAGGATACAACATAGCCCTGGACAGCGCCTCGGGCGCGGTCCATGTACTGACCGGGATCGCGGCGGAGATGCTGAGGCTGCTCAAGCCGCCGCTTGCTCCCGTTTGCCCCGTGGGCGTCAGGTACGCTCTGGCGAAATATCCCGCCGAGGATGTGGCGGAGGCTTATTCGGATCTGTATTCCCTTTATGAGGACGGGATGCTCTTCTCCGAGGACATGAAGGGCGTCGCGCCCGCCTCAGACGCCGCCAGGATCCCCGTAAAGTCCATGTGCCTGCACGTGTCCCACGACTGCAACATGAGATGCAGATACTGCTTTGCCGGCACCGGCAGCTTCAGAAGGGAAAGATCCCTGATGGATACCGGCACCGCAAAGAAGGCCATTGATTTCCTCCTTGAAAAGTCCGGCCCCATAAGGAACCTGGAACTCGACTTTTTCGGCGGGGAACCGCTCATGAATTTCGGCGTCGTCAAAGAAGCAGTCAGGTACGGACGTGAAAGGGAAAAGGAACTCGGCAAGAACATAAGGTTCACCATCACCACGAACGGTACTCTTCTGGACGACGAGTCGATCGCTTTCATCAACGAGAACATGTACAACGTCGTTCTCTCGATAGACGGAAGGAAAGAGGTCAACGACAGGATCAGGACTTATACCGACGGGAGCGGCACGTATGACGACATTCTTCCGCTCTACAGGAAGCTGGTGGAAAGCAGAACTTCCGGAACGTATTACGTGCGCGGGACCTATACGAGAGAGAACCTTGATTTTTCGAAGGATGTCCTCAGTCTTGCCGACGCCGGATTCGATCAGATCTCCGTGGAGCCTGTCGTGCTTCCGCCCTCGGATCCGCTTTCCATAAGGGAGGAGGATCTCCCCGTGCTGTTTTCTGAATACGAGAAGCTTACCGAGGCCATGATCGTAAGGTACCGCGAGGGAAGGGCGTTCAACTTCTTCCATTTCATGGTCGATCTCGACGCTGGTCCCTGCGTTTACAAAAGGATCAAGGGCTGCGGTTCCGGCAGCGAGTATGTGGCTGTGACTCCGGACGGGGACGTATATCCCTGCCATCAGTTCGTCGAGCATACGGAGTTCAGGCTCGGCAGCATATTCGATCCCGACGGGCTCGACAATGAGCTCAGAAGTTCGTTTGCAAAGTGCAATATCTGCACGAACCCTGAATGTTCCGGCTGCTGGGTCAAGTATTTCTGCGGCGGCGGATGCGCAGCCAACAACTACAATTCGTCAGGAGACATTACGGTCCCTTACAGGATCGCGTGCGAACTGGAGAGAAAAAGGGTGGAGTGCGCGCTCGTCCTCAAGGCCGCGACGTCCGAATAGAATATTTGATAGATTTAAGAGGCCCGGAGAGCAATGCTCTTTCCGGGCCTTGTGCATTCTGCGCCGGGCGCGGAATAATTATCGCTTTCTCAGCATAATCAGTAATTATTGCCTTTCTCATTTAACATAATAAGAATGACTGAAAGTCCTTTGCGGGTTTTCCGGCCTAATGGCGGGACGGGACACGTGTCCGTGATCAAAAAAATAATGCTTCGTGTGTTAGGTCCGTGCCGCTTTTCGGTACTTATGGGGTGAAGCAGTACTGCAGACCGCAAAGAAAGGGGTTTTGCCTTTGTCGGATGAAGAGATCGTAGAGCTGTTCCTGTCACGGTCCGAGTCAGCTCTGGAAGAACTGAAAACAAAATATGACCGTCTGGGGCGTTCGGTCGCCGGAGGGTTCCTTCACGACGAGAGGGACATCGACGAGACGCTGAGCGACAGCTATATGGAGATGTGGAACAGCATCCCGCCGCAGAGACCGAGGATCCTTTCCGCTTTCTTCTGCTCTGTAGTGAGAAACCACGCTCTTAAGAGGCTGCGCCACGATTCCGCGCTGAAGAGGGCCGTCACGCTTGTAGAACTGAGCGACACGGTCTCCGACAGGCCGTCGGACGAGGATGAGATCATAATGATCTCCCAGATCATTTCCTCTTTCCTTTCGGGACTGGACAGGAGATCCAGGGTCCTTTTCCTCAAGCGCTACTACATGGGCATGAGCGTGAAAGACTCGGCCCGCGAGGTAGGACTCAGCGAGGGCGCAGCGATGGAAAGGCTCTCAAGGATCAGAAAACGGCTGAGATCCGCCCTGGAGAAAGAGGGCATAAGCATATGAGAAAGGTGATAAACAGAATATGAGGAAAACAGATTTTCTTGACGCTGTCGGGAAGACGGATCCGAAATATCTCGAAGAATGCGTAACATGGAAAAGATCGTCCGTGTCATTCGGAACGATATGGAAGATCGGCGCCGCCGCAGCGTGTCTGGCGCTCATCCTGACGGGCGTGTTCCTGATCCCCGGGATTATTGGAAAAGGAACGTCCGTTGTGGAGGAGAACGGTTTTTACATCGAGAACGGGACGCTCCTTCGCTATGAAGGCGGCGGGACGGACATCACGGTGCCGGATCAGGTAAAGTCGATCGGAGCTTCCGCGTTCAGCTACAGCAAGAGCCCCGAGGAAATCAGGACGATCAGGCTGGGTACCAATGTGTCTGAAATAGACGCCGACGCGCTCGCGGGACTGGACAATCTCGTTTCGTTCGTGGTGTCGGAATCGAACGGGTCTTACGTGTGGAAGGACGGTCTTCTCCTGTCGGCGGACGGGACCGAACTGATCAGATACGACAGGGAAGGCGAGACATCGTTCACCATCCCGGACACGGTGCGCACCGTAGGCGCCTGCGCGGTTCAGGGA
>JAGDBK010000078.1 GCA_017959065.1 Clostridia bacterium
ACAAGATTTCGCAAGTAGGTAATGACACGGCCGAAGTTACGCCCGGGGAGATCGTGTAAGACCATGGGTAATACCATGGCAGTGGTCGCTGAACCAGGAACAAGAGTCCCCCGCCTCTGCAGGCGGTGGGAGTGTGTCAATCAAGAAGCAGATCTGTGATCCTGTCGATTTCTTCTTCAGACAGACCGCAGTTTTTCATGTATGTACGGCAGGAGGTTTGGATATCCGGACTCAGTTCCATGAGTTTTTCCAGGAACATCTTAACGTTGTCGGAACTTCTCGAGCGTTTTCCCCAGACCGTGAAACCGGAGAACTCATAGTCCGCCAGAAGGTCATCTTCGCTGACGCCGAGCATTCCGTTAAGAAGGAATATCCAGGTCCCGGTCCTGTCGATTCCTCCCCAGCAATGGATGAGGATCGGCAGTGGGTGATCCAGAAGCAGTCTGTACGAGTTCCGGTACGCTACCATCACATCGGGACGAAACGCGTCATCATAGGCGCTCAGCGGAATGTTCACATACTGTATCCCGTACTCATCCATGACGCTGCCGCACGATTCGTCCGGTGCCCGCACGTCAAGTTCCGTCCTCACGCCGAGATCCGCGAGCTGTCTCTTCCCGTATTCCGTGATCCGGGAATGCACGTCGAGTTCACCTGTCCGGAATACTATCCCCTGCTTCACACGGCGGCCGCTTTTCGTCATCCACCCGCCGGCGTCTCGTGCATTGTACACTCCCTCTATGCTGAGCAGTCTGGGTGGCCGGCCGAATGTGGTGAAACTGACGGGTTCAGATAAGTTTTTGCCGGAACCCGCCCGGAGATAATATTTCTGTCCGATGAGAAGGTTGTCCGCATACGCCAGCCCGTTTTTTCCCTTAAGCAGTATCCCGCTTGCCGGATCAGGATCCGTTGAAAGCAGGACATCGGTATCCTCCGCAGGTTCGTAAACTATCTGAAGAGGCATCGGTGTGCTGAGATCGGAGTCCCTCAGATCCGGAAACGGCGGATCCGCGTTTTCGTCATCAATTATCGAAGGATCGTCAAGAAAAGCTGTGTGTTCAGGGCGCAGAAGCGTAACTGTCTTCCCGCATTCAGGAGATAAAACAGAATAATTCATAAAAGCCTGCCGGATCTCGTAATATGATCCTTTCCGTTCTGTCCGCCGCCGGATAAGCCGGAACCGAGCTGACCGCTCCTTATTCGGAAAAGTGAAAGGAAGCGCTGGGGCGTTTTCCGGTAATGATACGGCGGATCTTTTTTAAAAAATTATATTTGTAAACCATACCCTTGTCAACTCAGGAACCGGGGCCTTCGTGGGCATATGAAAGCGGGGCAGGCTGATTTCAGCCTGCCCCGCTTAAGTTGACGGTCTATCACTGCCTTGAATTTCAGTGTTTCAGCGTCAGTATTCGAGCTTTTCGATCTCGTCTTTGAACGTCTTGATGCGGAACGGGAGCATACGTGTCTGCTTTGCCCAGTATGTTGCGAAACTCTTGTCAGCTCCGTATATGAGGCTTCTGAATACGTCAACTTCGGGCTGCGCAAGCTGCATGCCGTAGATGTATGAGGAATCCACCTTGACATTGGTGGTGATCATATCCAGCATCGCGCGGGACTGGGGATCGTTCGCGTATCTGCCCTTCAGCACGAGATCGTAGTATGTCGGCTGGAGAGACCTGTATGACTCGTATGCCATTACTTCAAGCACCGCGCCGCTCATCTCCGGATCCGCTACTGTCTTGGGGACCATGAACACGGTGTACTGATCATGGGCGTATGTATAGTAATCTTTCTGCTTTTCGTCGAATTTCGGAATGGGAAGTATGCCGTACTCGTTTTGCATGTTCCGCATCTCTTTGCTTTCCGCATAGTACAGATGGAGAGCCGCGAAAAGCGCGTTGCCGGCGGAGAACATGTCGCGTGCCACGTCGAACCCCGATGACGAACCGGTGTCGTATGTTCCGGGATTCTCTCTGATGAGATAGTATACTTTTTCAAATGCAGAAGAGATCTTTTCCTGCTGAGAAGGGTCGAACTCGAACCATCCTTCGCCGTCGCTCCTTACCATCGACATATCGAATGAGCTCCAGAACATATCGCAGTTCTCATAGTGGTTGATAAGGAGACCGTACTGGTCCTCCTCGTCTCTTTCGTCGTCGCCGTTAAGGGAACGATATATCGGCGTTATGACTTCGTTGAGGTAGTCTATAGTCCATCTTCCCTCATCGACCACGCTGTACATGTCCTCAAGCCCCTCCGCTTCGCAGAAGTCCTTGTTAAAGTACATTACGAACATAAGCCTGGTCAGTGAGAGCGCGGGGGCACCGGTTATACAGTAAAGTTTGTCCCCGGTCTCCGCCTGTTCGATCCAGTAGTTTGCCCACCACGGCTTTGACGCATCCAGATAGGTGTCTATCCCGTTGTCGTAGAGGTTGTACACCAGTCCCTGCGTTATAGCCGGAGTGTCATAATACACGGAACCGGCCACGATATCATATGTCTGATCCCCGGAGGAGACCATGATATTGACCTTTTCAATGATGGACCCGGAGGATTGACCGGACTTGGCCGTTTCGTTCTTGATCTCCTTAAGGCCCAGAGTCTCGCAGACGAACGCGTTCCTGTTGTAGATCGCGTCGTTAACGGGATCGTTGGTCAGTTCCTCTACCCAGATCTCGGTCTGAGTCCATTCGTCCTTGACCGGCCTCGAAAGAATGGTGACGGTCTTTCCGGAATAATCAAGCGCCTCAAGATCATCGCTCATGGGCTCGATCTCTTTTGTGACCACGTTGGCATTATCGGAAGCAGTCGTGTCGCCTGGTTCCGTCGTCGTCGGCTTCGGCTTGGAATCTGTCTCGCCGCCTGAGCATGACAGGATCGCCGGGACAATGAACAGTATCATAAGTATCAGTGCGCAAATTCGTTTCATGGTTTTTCCTCCAGTATTTCTTCAGAAGCCGGAAACAGCTTACCTGAAGATTTTTCACGGGGATCTGGAGGATCCTCCGTGGAATACGGTAATGGTGCCGGGCGTTCGATTTCAAGCAATCTCTTTTTGATTTCGATCCCGCAGGAATACCCGGTCAGTCTGCCTCCGGAACCGACAACCCGGTGGCAGGGGACGATAAGCAGGATCGGATTGCATCCCGCAGCTGCTCCAACCGCCTGCGCAGACATACGCGTGATACCGTATTGAAGTGCGATCCTCTCAGCTATCTCGCCGTAGGTCACCGTATGCCCGTAGGGAATGGAAAGGATCTTTTTCCAGACGGTCTCACGGAAAGACGTCGATTTAAATCTCAGAGCCGGTGTAAAACCGGGTGATCTGCCTTCGAAATAGGTATCCAGCCATTTCATTGCATCTTCGAAAACAGGGAGAAGAATCTCCTCATTTTTCGGAGAGCTGCTGCCGTGTCCGTCGAAGCTTAGACCCGTTAGAGATTTTCCGTCGCTTGTCATCGTGATGCCGCCGAGCGGAGAAGCGTACCGGTATGCATATTCCATTTTAACTCCTTCGGCAGGGTAGCGGATTCATGAAGGACTGCCTTTCAGATAGTCTTCAAGCAGGATCGCGTACTGGCCGACATCGCATATTCCCTGATTGTTTCTTGCGGCGCTTCTGAGAATGCCCTCGAATCTCATGCCGCATTTTTTCATGACTTGACCGGAGTGGGGATTGTTTATGTCGTAACGCGATTCGATCCGGCAGCATCTCACGTTTTCAAACAGATAGGACAGCACCGCTCTCAGCGTTTCTGTCATGATCCCCTGATGCCACCAGTCCCTGCCTATGCAGTATCCAATGTGCGCCATGCCTATCTGTTCGTCCATTCCGACGACGGAGATCGTTCCGATCACTTCGCCGATGGCCTTAAGCTCGATGCCCCACTGATAATAATCCGCTCGTTCATAATTCTTTACCCACTCCGAAAGCAGCTCGCGGGTGAAGTCTGCGCTTTTGTGGGGCGGCCATGTCAGGAATCTCGTGACTTCGGGATCGGAGGCCCAGTTTCTGAACATTGCCTCCGCGTCGTCCGCGCGCAGTTTGCGCAGGAGCAGTCTCTCTGTTTCTATCGTTCCGGTTCCGCAATGAGTCATGCCGGATATCAGTCTTCTGTGTTCTGGTCGTACTTCAGCTTGAACCCGAGAAGGTTCCTCTTGACGCTCAGAGCGTTGCTCTGGTGTTCGGAAGCGAAGGTACGCTTGTTTTCGTAGATATTGTTGCGGTAGCCTGACGGGTAGCCTCCGCCGATCGTGAAAATATAGATCCAGGCGGTGTCAAGCTTGAAATTATTAACTACCAGGTCGATCATCCTTCTGGACTGCGGATCGTTCATGTATTTCCCCTTGAGCGCGACGTCAAGATATGCGGGAACGGTTTCCCTGTAGCTGTACGAGGCCATGGCTTCCATGACGGCTCCGGCGATTTCAGGGGATCCGTTGGTGCGCGGAATGGAGTATGAAAGATAGTCATCATAGGCGTACGAATAATAACTGCTCTGACTGTCGTCAAGTTTCGGGAACGGCAGGACGCCGTACTCGTCCGCCATATTGCGGAGAGTCCCCTTTTCGCTGATGCTCAGATAATCGACTGCGAAAAGGAATCTGCCGGATGAGAACATTCCGTCTGTGGATGACGGGAGAGTCTCAGGCAGGTAAACTCCGTTTGAATTGTGAAGAAGATCGGTGATCTTTTCCATGGCGTTGAACAGACGGTCTGTATTGACGTCAAGTTCGAACCATCCGTCCTCGGTGGAAGAAAGGACGTTGAGATCAAAAGCGCTCCAGATGACGTCGAGAGAATAACCGTGAAGTCCAAGCCCGAAGATGTCCTCCTCGTCTTTCAAGGAATTTCCGTTCTCATCGGAATATACCGAAGATGAGAGGGTGTGGAGCTTGTCCAGAGTCCAGCCGCCGCTTTCAACGATGCTGTAGAGATCTTCGAGATCAGACAGTTCGCTGTTGTGCTTGTAGTTCTCCGCAAGAGCCTTGTTAAAGAAGCAGACTATCAGATTGCGGATAAGCGAAAGGGATATGGATCCGGTCGCTATATACAGGTTGTCTCCGATAGAAGCCTCTTCAATAAACAGGCTTGACCACCAAGGACCGTCCAGATCGAGATACTCAACGGAGTTGAGATCGTAGAGCACGCCTTCGAATGAATACTTTGAATAACCGTATGTCTCTCCGACGACTATCTGATACATGTCCTCGTCTGCTCCGATCATCTTCTGCATATCCTCGTCAAGCGTGACCGTCTTGACATTGACGATCTCAACATTGAGCCTGTCCTCAACGGAAAGCTTCCTGTTGTAGATGGAGTCGGAAACGATCTCTGACGAAAGCTCGTCGACAGTGACATCTTCTGCCATCAGACCGTGCGCTGGAGAAAGTATGATCACCTTGCTGCCACCGAAGTCCAGTTTATCCGGCAGTTTGTCTTTTTCATATTCGATGGCAGGTGCTGTGGTCTCTTCCGGATCGGTGACCTTGCCGCTGTCTGTCCCCGTGCCGGGATCGTCAGGGCTCACATCGCCTGAGCAGGCAGCAAAAAGGAATACCATTGCCAGGCTCAGGAAAACGCTGATTACGGACTTGATCGTTTTCATGGCATATCTCCTTGTGTATAGGGAGTCTCTCCCAAGATTTAAAGAACAGTTCTATTAAACTATATATTACCCGTATCATGATGTCAATCTTTTTCTTCTTTGAAAGAGCAATTTTGAAAAGAAAAACTCATTGCTTCATCATTACTGCAAAATGGTTTCGGAAATCCGGAAGCCGGCTTTTCTCTTATAAGTCGAAGCCGTGATGTCAGGCGACTGTTATAATAGATTCGGAAGGCCGTTTTTTCCGAAACGGCTTGCCTGTTTTTCCTTAATCCGTTATACTGTCATCAGATACATTTTAGGGATCCGGGATCCCGAATATACAACCGGAAGCCGGAGGTTTTGATGAAATTCATCCATTTGTCGGATCTTCATCTCGGAAAACGTTTGAACGAGTTTTCCCTGACAGAGGATCAGCAGTACATTCTGACCGAGATCATAGGGATAATCGATGCGGAAGTGCCCGACGCGGTAATAATTGCGGGGGACGTATATGACAAATCCGTACCGTCGGCCGAAGCGGTGGGCATTTTTGACGAGTTTCTTTCCGAATTGGCGGCAAGGAAGCTCGAAGTGTTCGTGATCAGCGGAAATCACGATTCACCCGAAAGGATCGCTTTCGCGTCGCGGATAATGGACTTGTCGGGGATCCATATGTCTCCGGTGTACTGCGGAAGGATAGAGCCAGTCAGACTCGAAGACGAGTTCGGCGAGGTCAGCGTATATATGCTTCCGTTCATCAAACCCGCTGACGTACATAGGTTCTTCGATGGCAGTGAAATAGAAAGTTACACGGACGCCGTAAGATGCGCGGTCGGAGAAATGAAGGTAGACGAATCGAAGCGCAATGTCATCGCCGCGCACCAGTTCGTGACCGGAGCCCGACGCTCCGAGTCCGAGGAGATATCGGTAGGGGGATCTGACAATGTCGATGCCGACGTGTTCGGACGGTTCGACTATGCCGCGCTCGGTCACATCCATTCGCCTCAGAGCTGCGGGTCCGAAACGATACGCTACAGCGGAACTCCGCTAAAGTATTCGTTTTCAGAGGCAAAGGACAGAAAATCAGTAACTGTCGTCGAACTCAGAGAGAAAGGAAGCGTATCGGTCAGGGAAGTCGGACTCGTTCCGCTCCGGGATCTGGTGGAACTCAGGGGAAGATATGCCGACCTGACGCTCAGAAGCTTCTATGAAAATACCACCTGGCAGGAGGATTACACACATATCGTCCTTACAGACGAAGACGACATTCCGGACGCTGTCGGAAAACTGAGAACGGTATACCGCAATCTTATGAAGATCGATTACGACAACATGCGCACCCGTTCGAACGCCGCTGTGACAGGCGACGGTGATGCCGCGTCCAAGACGCCGTATGAACTGTTCGCGGATTTTTACGAACTGCAGAACAATCAGCCGATGAGCGCAGACCAGGCTGAATACATAAGGGATCTTATAGAAAAGACTTGGGAGGGCGGAAAGTGAGACCTCTTAAACTTACCCTATCAGCGTTCGGACCTTATGCCGGCAGGACCGTGCTCGACCTCGGCCGGCTTGGGGAAAGCGGGCTTTATCTTATAACCGGCGATACGGGGGCCGGCAAGACAACTATATTCGATGCGATCACATACGCTCTGTACGGCGAGGCAAGCGGAGACAGCAGGGAACCGTCCATGCTCCGCTCAAAGTACGCGGAACCGGACATGCCCACCGAAGTCGGGCTCACCTTTTCCTATGCCGGGAAAGAGTATACGGTCAAGAGAAGCCCGGAGTACGACCGGCCCAAGACCCGCGGCGACGGAGTTACACGGAAAAAGGCCGAGGCGGAGCTCGTTTATCCGGACGGAAGGACTGTCACGAAACAGAGAGACGTCGACGGAGCCCTGCTCGGTATCCTGGGGGTCGACCGGGCCCAGTTCATGCAGATAGCCATGATCGCCCAGGGGGATTTTCTCAAGCTTCTTCTTGCTTCCACAGAGGAAAGAAAGTCGATATTCAGAAAGATATTCAGGACCGAGCTGTTCTCTGATCTTCAGGAACGGCTGAAACGTGATGCTGCCGATCTGAACGACAGACGCACCGCAGCGGAGAACAGTCTCAAGCAGTACTGCGGCGGAATCGCATTTGAGAGCGGAAGCATTACGGAGGCGGAGGCCGAGAACATAAGAAACGGATGTCTGCCGTCCGATGATCCCGCGGAGTTTGTCGGGCGGCTGATCGAAGAGGATCTCAGAACAGAGTCCGCCCTGAATGAGGAAAAGAAAGAGACCGACAGTAAGATAGAGGGCGTCAGCGGGATACTCGGCAGGATCGAAGAACTTAAAAAAATCAGGGAACTTCTGGAAAAGAACAGGGCAGATCTCATTTCCGAGAAAGAGAACAACACCTTGTTGAAGGAAAAACTGGAAAGACAGAAGAATAATTCGCAGGAAGCGGACAGACTGTCTGAAGAGAGGGCGAGGATTGAGGATGAACTGCCGAGATATGATGCCGCGGACGGGATCGCGGTCAGGGTCTCCGTTCTTGAGGCTGAACTCGCCGAAATCAGCGGAGATCTTGAAGAACGCGGAAAATCGCTGAAAGCCGGGACAGACCGGCTGACCGCGATCAAAACAGAGATGGAATCTCTTTCCGACGCCGGGGAGAACATCCAGAAACTCATTTCACAAAAGGATGCGGCCGAACGCGAGAAGACGGAGGCGTCAGGCATTCTAGAAACGTTTAAGAAGCTTAACGAAAAGAAGACTGAACTGGAAAAGCTGCAGTCCGAGTATATCGCGGCGAGAGACAGAAGCATAGCTGCCGATTCAGAATACGAACGTTTGAACAGGGCGTTTTTCGACGGTCAGGCCGGGATAATGGCGGAAATGCTCGAAGACGGAAATCCCTGTCCTGTATGCGGTTCCACTGATCATCCCCGTAAAGCGGAAAAAGCCGCGGGAGCACCCTCTGAAGCTGAGCTCAATAATGCGAAAAAGGCCGCTGACAGGGCGAAAGAACTGATGAAGGACAAGAGCATGGAATGCGCCGCGGCGTCGGCTTTGGCGGATTCTCTTGAAGAGAGCGTCCGTGAACGGACAGGATCTTTCCTGCCCGGGTGCGCGGCAGGTGAAGAGGCGCAAGAACTGAAAAAAAAGCTGTCCGGTGCGAGTAAAAAAGTCACGGAGACAGAAGAGACGATAGAAAACGAAAAAGCGAGGACCGAACGCAGGGAGAAACTGAAAAAAGAACTTCAGAAGACAGAATCGGATAATTCAGGACTGAGAGAAGAGTTTGAAAAACTCGGAAAAAGCAAAGCGGAAACAGATGCGGTGATCCGAGCGGAGAAGATAAGGTTCGAGGCTGAGAAGGAGAAGCTGCGCTTCGAAAACAGACATGCCGCCGAGGCGAGGATCTCCGAGATCCGCATTCTGACCGGAAGGCTGAAAGAAGAGCTCGCGAAAGCGGAAGAGGAGTTCAGCGAATCCGAGAAAAGGCTCAGCGGGCTTAAAGCTACAGTGAGCGCCCAGGAAAAGCAGCTGGATGAAAGGAACGCGCCAGACGAAGAGACGGAAAGACAGAAGCTGGAAGCCCTTTTCTCAAAACGGCAGAACCTGGAGGAGGATCTGAAGATCCTCAGCTCGAGGATAACGGTAAACAGGGGCCTTTACGAAAGCATAAAGTCTAAAGCCGGGGAACTCGCGGAACTTGAAAAAAGATGCGCTCTCGTCAGACCGCTGTCCGGAACAGCAAACGGAAATCTTGCCGGAAAAGAGAAGATCATGCTCGAGACATATGTCCAGATGACATTCTTTGACAGGATAATAGCCAAAGCGAATACGCGGTTTATGAAAATGTCGGGGGGACAGTACGAGCTGGTGCGCCGCAGGGAGGCGGAAAACAACCGCAGCCAGAGCGGACTCGACCTGGACGTCATCGATCACTACAACGGCACCGAACGGAGCGTCAGGACCCTGTCCGGCGGAGAATCCTTCAAGGCTTCGCTTTCGCTCGCACTGGGCCTTTCAGACGAGATCCAGTCCTCAGCCGGGGGTGTTAGACTTGACACGATGTTTGTGGACGAGGGATTCGGCTCACTGGACGCGGAATCGCTCGATCAGGCTGTGAGGGCCCTGGCGGATCTGACGGACGGCAAAAGGCTCGTCGGGATCATATCTCATGTTTCCGAACTGAAAAACAGGATAGACAGGCAGATCGTCGTGACAAAGGAGCGCAGCGGAGGCAGCTCAGTCAGGATGATCCTTTGACGATCCTTCCGGATCGGCTGATCAAAATAACCATTGAACCCGCAAAGCGGGAGGAATATAATATAGTCTGGTAAAATGAAAAGCAGAAAGCTCCGATGACTTAATGCCTTTTCCGGCACGTCGGGGACGGGAAACGGAAATGGAAAAGACGCTTGATCTTAAGACCGCGGTGATGCTCAACGACTCCCAGGTAACCGAGGAGCACCTGATCGTTCATGCCAAAAACGTGATGTACGCCATGGGCGCGATGGCCGATCATTTCGGCTGTGACCGGGAGCACTGGATGGCAGTCGGATATCTTCACGATTACGATTACGAGAAGTATCCGGATGAACATCTGAAGCATACAGAGGAACCTCTGCTTGAGGCCGGGGTCCCGGCAGGAGACGTCAGGGCGATAATGAGCCACGGATACGGGATATGCACGGATGTGATCCCGGAGACTGACATGGAGAAGAGCCTTTTCACGGTCGACGAGCTCACGGGAATCATACAGGCATGCGCGCGCATGCGCCCGAAGGGGATCACCGATCTTGAACTGAAGAGCTTCATGAAGAAGTTCAAGGACAGGAAATTCGCCGCAAAATGCGACAGAGATCTCATTATCAAGGGATGCGGGATGCTCGGTATGCCGGTGGACGAGGTGGCGGAGATCTGCATAGAGGGAATGAAGCCCTACGCCGCCGACATCGGTCTTCTCGGCACTGAGGGATGAGACAGGGATTGGTCATCCGGTATGGGCTTATGCGGCAACGCCCCGGGGTACCCGGGGCCGACGGAGGTCAGAGAATGGATTATCCGGAAGTAATGCGCGCGGAAGAGGAATGGCAGCGCGCTGGAGCATATTCCGTCAGGATAGAGGGAATGAACAGGCAGCATCACATTTCTCTCAGGGATGAGTTCGACGAGCACGACGGGGACGGAACGAGATATATAGTCCTTCTGGACTGCGGGTATCCGGTCGCGACATGCAGATTTTATGAGCTTGATAGGGAAACGGTGATGCTGGGAAGAGTAGTTGTCCTTGAGGAATACCGAGGAAGGCATCTCGGCTCCGCTGCGGTGAGAGAAGCCGAAAAATGGATTTCCGAGCTGGGATATGTCGAGATCCTCATCGACAGCAGGCTTGAGGCCGTTGGCTTTTACGAGAAACTCGGATTTGAGCGGGCTGAGAGCGGATTGAGAAAAAACGGGATCTTCGACTGTGTAAGGATGCGCAGGTCTCTGGCCTGAACTTCGGCGTATACGGACGCACCGAAGACCGGCTCGGAACGCAGAAAATCGTTAAGGAGGCCTTGGACCGGATTGAAAAGAAAAAGCTATCTGTTCGCTGTCCTGACCGTGGCTGTCTGGTCGACCATGGCGGCAGTCGTGAAGAGCCTTCTGAGCGATATACCGGATCTGGAGGCGCTGTCTGTCAGCAGCGCTTTCGCATTCCTGTTCCTGCTTGCCGTAAATACCGTTACCGGAAAGATCAGGACAGTTAAAAGATACGGGTTTAGACAGTTCCTTGCGATGGCCGGCCTCGGGTTCGTCGGTCTTTTCATGTATTCTGCACTATATTACCGCGGCATCGCTGTCCTGAGTTCACAGGAAGCATGCATACTGAACTATCTCTGGCCGGTCATGCTGGTCGTGTTCTCTGTTTTGATCCTGAAGGAAAAGATGACATGGATCAAGGGCCTTGCTCTTCTTTGTTCGTTTGCCGGAGTCGTGATCCTTTCCGGATTTCCTGCAGCTGACGCGGGAGGAGACAGATGGACGGGAATAGCCTGCTGTCTTGCCGCAGCGGCATGCTACGGTCTTTTTTCGGTGTTGAACAAGAAACTGGGATACGATCAGAATATTACCATGACAGTGATCTGGTTCACTGTCGCCGCGGCGTCTGCGGCGCTGGGGCTGTGCACGGAACGGTGGGTACCGATCGAAGGCATCCAGTGGGCCGGTATTCTTTGGCTCGGCATCGCGGTCGACGCGATAGCATACCTTCTGTGGGCGATCGCTCTTTCAGAAGCCGGGAACACTGCGGTGATTGCCAATCTGGCGTATCTGACGCCTTTCCTTTCGATCGCGGTGTCAGCAGTGTTCCTTAATGAAAAAATACAGCCCGTTGCGGTCATAGCCGCGGTATTCATAATCGGCGGCATTCTTATACAGAGCATATTCGGAGAGAAAAAGAAAAAGCGGGACGTGCCGGATCAGCCGGACACGCCCGCAGAGATACAGACGGATTCTAACGGAGGACAGAATGAGGAAGATTGAACCTGAAAGACCTAACGTGATTTGGAAATATGATTTCTGGTTTCTAGCCGAGGTCATCAAGATAAAAGAAGGCCCCGTATACGGCAGAACGTTCAGAAGCGTGGAGAAGGTCATCGGCAGGGATTCTGACGGAAGACTGATTATGAAGGAGACGGTCAACAGGAACAGTCTGATCCCGTCTCCAGTCAAAGTGACTTATTACGAACTCGAGGACGGCGAGTTTCAAAGTCTGCTCGACGCCGCGATAGAGCGGGGCACGCTCAGCGAAAGCGAGCGCCGCCGATGGACGGAAAAGGCCGCTTCTCCCTTTGTAAAGTCGTGGAATATCAATATAGACACGGTGATCTTCGAGAACGGACGCTACGAGCTGGGTCAGAAAGATTCCGTGCCTTATCTCAGGACAGGAGGAAAACTGATCACGCTTTCATGTTCACCGTATGAACCGATGCTTTACATAAGGGATGAAAACGATATTGTCACCACGGTGCGTCACGCATTCGAGCCTGCCAAGGTATTTGAATCGTTCTCAAAGGGCGAGACAGTCACCTCGTACACAGGGAGGACATATTCCCCGGAGGATTTCTGCAGACTGGTCGAGTACAACGCCGGCAAAGGAAACTGCTCAATAGAAAAAGCGGAAACTGCCTTCGATCGATAGGTCCGGCCTTTCTGACAGAATATTAGGGCAAAAGGTGTAAAAAATGAGTATGAAACTCTTTTTTCAGGCAATGGCTAAATTCCTGGGCGGCCTTCTGGCAGTAGGACTGCTTCTCTTTCTTCCCGCCTGGACGTTTGCCTATCCGCAGGCGTGGCTCTTCATCGGCGTTCTTTTCGTACCGATGTTCTGCGCGGGGATCGTTATGATGGCCGTACGACCTGGCCTCCTTGAGAAGCGGCTTAACGCTCGGGAGGAGCAGAACGAGCAGAAGACGGTGATCGCTCTGAGCGGCATAATGTTCGCGGCGGCTTTTGTCTCCGCGGCTTTAAGTTTCCGCTTCGGATGGCTGATGTTTCCCGTCTGGGTGAGTTATGCCGGTACGGCGGTGTTCCTGGCGGCGTATGTGCTTTACGCTGAAGTGCTGCGGGAGAACGAGTACCTGGCGCGCACCGTCAGGGTAGAGGAGGGGCAGAAGGTCATCGACACCGGGCTGTACGGAGTAGTAAGGCACCCGATGTATATGAGCACGCTGCTGCTTTTCCTCAGCATTCCGCTCATTCTCGGATCGGTCATCTCGCTGGCAGTCATGCTTATCTATATTCCCATAATCGTTTTAAGGATCAGAAACGAGGAGAAGGTGCTGGAGGAAGGACTTGACGGATACAGGGAATACGAAAGACGCGTCAGGTTCAGGATCATTCCGTTCATCTGGTGACCGGAAAAAGGAAAAACAGTCAAGACCTGCACGGGCCGTCCCAGTCCGCACCGTGACTGTTCAAAAAAAATCAAACACAAAAAGGAGCTCTTTTTGAAAAAAACATGTACAGCGGATACCGCATTCTGACCGGGAGGTCATGCCTGCGGTAAGACAGATCTCCCGGAGATGACAGATGTTCGAAACTAGAATTATCATCGGGAGGAAAAATGAATATGAAAGATTATGTTATCAGGCAGGAAAGACCTGAAGACTACGGAACCGTGGAAAACCTTGTGAGAGAATCGTTCTGGAACGTATACCGTCCGGGATGCAGCGAGCATTATGTGATCCATATGCTTCGCGACGATCCCGCATTCGTGAAGGAACTTGATCTTGTCATGGAAAAGGACGGCGTGATCATCGGGCAGAATATGTTTATGAGGACAGTCATCGATTCGGATGACGGAAACGTGATCGATGTCCTTACAATGGGTCCTATCTGCATAGCTCCCGCGCTGAAGCGCAGAGGCTACGGCAAGGCGCTTCTCGATTATTCCATTGAAAAGGCGGCCGGACTGGGATACGGCGCAGTGCTTTTCGAGGGCAACATAAGGTTTTACGGAAAAAGCGGCTTTACTTATGCCTCCGAATTCGGGATCAGGTATCACGGTCTTCCGGAAGAAGCAGACGCCTCGTTCTTTCTCTGCAGGGAACTGATACCCGGGTACCTTGACGGCATTACCGGGGTCTATCAGACTCCTCACGGGTATTATGTGAGCGACGAGGATGTCGAGCGGTTCGACAGCGGATTTCCTACCAAGGAGAAGCTCAGACTTCCGGGACAGATCTTTTAGAGTGCGCTGGCGGGGACAGGTATCCCCGCCAGCAGCTTTTTACGGCGTAATATCTGTTTTTTCGGCCGCGGGTATCTGAAACGGATCTCAGGAGAGCCTGCCGAAAAAGCAAAAAAGCGGAAAACAGTCCGCTTTGTATTGTATAATTGCCTTGAAACATGCGACAAACGGGCAGCCATTTTTCCACGCTGTCATGAGGCCTTTTCAAAGAAACGGAGGAACCCGGAAATGAAAGTGGGACTTGCGGCCTGTTCCAACGGGCTTGACCCTGACTGCGGCGCGCAGATCGATGAGCTCTGCGGCGTCCTTGAGCGTATGGGCGCGGAAACGGAGAGAGCACCTCACATGTTTGCTTCAAAGGACGATTTCAGCGGGACGGACGAAGAGCGTGCCGGGGATCTTATGAGGTTTTACGGGGACGACTCGATAGATGCTATATACGATGTCTCGGGAGGGGATCTTGCCAACGGGGTGCTGAACTATCTGGACTTCGGCCTGATCGCGCGGAGTCCGAAACTGTTCTGGGGATACAGCGATCTGACCTCGGTGATCAACGCCATTTACGCGAAAACAGGAAGACCTTCCGTCCTCTATCAGATCAGGAACCTAGTCTGGGCGGATTCTGAGCTGCAGCGGAGAAGATTCTCCGGCCATATCAGCGGCAGGAGCGGCGACCTTTTCGATATAAGATACAGCTTTCTTCAGGGCAGGTCGATGGAGGGAGTCGTAGTGGGCGGAAATCTGAGGTGTTTTCTTAAACTGGCGGGGACCGAATTCTGGCCCGATCTTACCGGGAAGATAATACTGCTGGAATCCTACGGCGGCGGATCCGGAAGGATCGCCTCAATGTTCTGTCAGCTCGGGCAGACCGGGGCGTTTGAAAAGGCGTCCGGGATCCTTCTCGGTACCTTTACCGCATACAGCCGGGCTGACCTGAACCTTGACGTGTTCGATCTCCTGAAGATGCATATCCCGGAAGGGGTGCCTGTTGCCAGGACGCCGGACGTGGGTCACGGGAGCGATGCCAGAGCGGTCATGATCGGAAAACATGCCGTATTCGGATGATGGTCACAATGATCGCGCTGAAAAACAAGAACACAAAAGCCGGGATTTCTTGTCCCGGCTTGCTGTTTTTAAAGAGGATATCCGCGCTCCGGCGTCATACGCCGGTCAGATATTCTCTCCGATATAGAATTTGTTTATATTGCCCACCAACGCCTGGGAGCATACATACTGGCGTATCTTCGGCGTGATGAACGAATTGTCCGCATAATGAAGATGTCCGGCCAGTAAGGCTATTATGTTATCCTCGTATTCCTCCAGCATCCTGAGCATCTCCAGATTCTCTTCCGGACACCCGTCATAGTTGAACTGGAAGCCCGACCCGCTGCCGTTGAGCCTCTCGGCGTTCTGCTCGCATTTTACCGGTACGTGCATTGCCAGAAGCGAGGGCCTGCCGGACTCAAGAATGGTCCGAAGCGCTTCCAGCTGGTCTTTAGTGACCGTGCGGGTAGAGTTGTCTATGCCGATTATCTGCATGTCTCCCAGATCAAGGACCTGGATCGGATCTTTCATTCCGGACAGTGCACTTCCTGCCGGTATCTCATCGGCTATCTCGTGATTGCCGCAGACGGCCATGTAAGGCTTTCCAAAGCCTGAAAGCGCGGCGTCGGTGTAGCGTATGTTGGGCATGCTCACGTAATCGAGGATATCTCCGGCCATGACCAGCGAGTCCCCGTTCTCCGCTTCGGAGAGCATCATCTCAAAATGCTTTCTGGCCGGCAGCTGCTGGAAATCCTCATACGGTTCGCCGTACCACCTGGTGTAGTCCGCGCGCATCCAGCTCCAGTCATTTGTACCCTTTATGGCTTCCTCTTTTTCCTTCTCATCGGAGAGCGAATCGTATTCGCTCAGATGAGAGTCGTTGAAATGATATACAGTCTTTTTCCCGATCCCTTTGAACGGGATATAGTATTCGTGAATCATGCTGTTCACCGCCCTTCCCGAAGATTTTACCACATAACCCGCGGCCGTGACAAGAAAAAAACGATCGGCCGGAGGAAGAAATTTGAGGCATTTTGCGTAAAAATGTGGTATCATTTATACAGTATTTTATGGGACACGGAACATCTCAGTGTCTCAGAAAGGATATTCCATATGTTACTGTATCTCATACGTCACGCAGACCCGGACTACGAACACGATTCACTCACGGAAAAGGGCTGGAAGGAAGCTCAGGCGCTGGCCGAATGGCTGAAGGACATAAAGATCGACAGGATCATAACTTCCCCATCGGGCCGCGCCATAGACACGGCAAAGCCGACTCTGGCGATCAAGGGGATGACTTCCGAGGTCTACGAATGGCCCGGCGAGTCATATGACTACATGTGCTCGGACGATCTGAATCCGCAGACAGATTGCGAGTATTCCTTCTCCGTCCGGGAAGGTGTTCACGATTTCAGGGATTTTGACGATTCCGACCGCATGGAGAGAGTGGACGCGGCAATGAAGCAGGCCGACGGATTTCTGGAGTCCTGCGGGTACAAGCGCCGCGGGATCTTCTATGATCCGATCAGACCCAATGACGATTCTATAGCCGTGTTCAGTCACAGAGGATTCGGGACCGCCTGGATCTCGTATCTTCTCGGAATAGCCCCGGGACTCATGTGGCCGATCCTGGTGCTCGATCCGAGCAGCATCACGACGTTCGAGTTCTTCATAGAGGACGATCATGATTTCGTAAGACCTTCGCTCAGACGCATGAACGATCTGACGCATCTTTACAAGGCGGGGCTCAAGACCGATTTCTGATAGATCTTTCCGGCTTCGTATACCGGTTACGGGTAAAGGCCGGGAATAACGAGCCCGAGACAAACTGTTTGACATTATTTCAACGGCGGTCCGGCGGAGCCGGCTGCCGGGATCAGAAAGGAAAAACTGCGGATATGTTGCTTTACATCATACGTCACGCCGACCCGGACTACGGGAACGACACTATCACCGAATTCGGATGGAAGGAAGCGCGCGCCCTAGCGGACTGGCTCAAGGATATTCCGCTCGACCGCATTTACACTTCACCCGCCGGAAGAGCGATCGATACCGCCAAGCCCACGCTGGAGATCAAGGGGATGACTTCGGAGATCCTTCCCTGGGCGGAGGAGTCCGGCGATTACATGGCAGCCAACGACATGAGTCCGGAGACGGACTGCGAATTCACTTTCTCCGTCAGGGAAGGCGTTCACGATTTCAAGGATTTCAGAGGCCCCGGAAGGATGGAGAGGATAAACGCAGCCATGACGCAGGCGGACCAGTTCCTCGAATCGTGCGGGTACAGGCGCCACGGTCTTTTTTACGATATAGTCAACCCGAGCGAGGAATCCATAGCTGTGTTCTGCCACGGCGGATTCGGAACTGCCTGGATAGGCCATCTTCTGGGTTTCTCGGCGGGACTCATGTGGCCGGGGATAACTCTCAATACCAGCGCTGTCACGACCATAGTTTTCTTCAATGACGAGCAGGGATATGTCAGACCCAAGCTCCGCCGTCTCAATGAGGTGGCGCATATTTACAAAGCCGGACTGAAGGTCAATTTGGGAGTGTGACCTGCCCGGAAAACAGACACGGAATCAGACATATGCGGCTTAAGATGCCGCGCAGCCGGTCCGAAAATGTCAATTTTGAGAGGGAACTTCATTTGGGAGTTCTCTCTTTTTTGGTACAACAATCGTTTAAATGTATATTTATACTTAAAAAATGTGATATAATATTAAATTGGGTTAATATAGTCAGAGATCTGCTTGCGGATCTCCGTCCGGGGCCATCCGGGAGGGAATACGTATGGAAAGCGACAGACGCGAAGCCTATGAAAAGAGAGCGAAGCAGCTCTGGGGAGATACACAGGCATACAGACAGTACGAGAAAAAGAAAAAGGGCAGGCCGGATGCCGAGGCAAGACGTCTTGAATCGGAAATGATCGGAATCTTCGGAGAATTCGGAAAGATACGGGGGACGGATCCGTCTTCCGAGGAGGCCCTGCGGCTAGTCAAAAGGCTCAGGGACTTCATCACCGAGAATTATTACGACTGTACGGACGAGATCCTTTCCGGACTCGGGGAAGCCTACGGGTGCGGCGGTGAGTTTACGGATAATATCGATAGATCCGCCGGAGGCGGTACCGGAGAGTTCGCGTCTCTTGCGATCAGAGCGTACGTCGAAAGGAAGCGGAACGAAACAGTCTGATTCTGATTCCGTTATGGACTGATATGACCAAAACGCTCCGGACATTTGAATCTTAACCGCTTTTCACGGAGGGTGTGATATGAATGAGAAAACAAAGGGCCTGATCATCGACATCGCGGTATATGCCGCCGCTTTCGGAATAGCATCGGTTCCGTTTGCTCTCATCAGCGGTATGTTCGCTTCCACGGCGGTATTTACGGCTGTTGCGACTGCGCTGATATTCGCTGCTTCCGCAGCTTTTTCCGATGTGTCTGTATATGATCCGTACTGGAGCGTAGCGCCGCCGGTGATGGTGGCGGCGAATATCGTCAAATACAGCCTGTTCAACGTCAATTCGTATATCATACTGGCGATGGTTTGCATCTGGTCGGCGAGACTGACTGCGAACTGGTACTGTGCGTACCGTGGTCCGGGGAACGAGGACTGGCGCTACTCTATGTACAGGGAAAAATGCAGTCCGATTATCTTTCAGCTTTTAAGTCTTGTCGGATTCCATTTCATGCCTACTGCGGTAGTTTACGCAGGCCTTGTAAGCGGTCTGCTTTCGATGCGGGAAGAGCGGTTTTCCGCTCTTTCTCTGGCGGGTGTCGCTGTAATGGCCGGCGCAGTCCTCCTAGAATTTGTCTCGGACACGGCGATACACCGGTTCATCAGGGAGAACAGGGGCGTGAAAAGGACATGCGACGTGTCGGTCTGGAGATATTCCAGACACCCGAATTATCTCGGCGAGATGTCTTTCTGGACAGGCATGTTCATCTACTATGCGGCTCTGTGTCCCGGCAAATGGTATATGGGACTCGGATTTCTCAGCATCATCGCTCTTTTCCTCACTGTCTCGGTCCCGATGATGGAGAGGCACAACCTGGAGAGAAGAAGCGATTACGCCGATTATATGAAAAAGACGTCCGCGGTGTTGATCCTTCCGAACAGGAAGAAAAACACAGAACAGATTTCAAAGGAGATAAATGAATGAAACTGATCCACGGTTCCCCGGAAGATATGACCGGACGGAGTGAAAGAGAGATCAGGGCATACAGACTTCTGGACAGACTGGGCGTAGAGTTCGACCGGACCGATCACCGGGACAGACCGGCAGGCTCCATGGAGGTCTGCGCCGAAGTGGATGCGGTGCTCGGCGTCCGCATATGCAAGAACCTGTTCCTTTCAAACAGGCAGAAGACCGACCATTACCTGCTCGTCATGCCCGGGGACAAGCCGTTCAAGACGAAGGAACTGTCGTCGCAGATGGGGATAAGCCGTCTGTCGTTCGCGGATGAGGAGGCTATGGCCGATATCCTTGACGTTCACCCGGGCAGCGTGTCCGTCCTCGCTCTGGAAAACGATGTCAGTCACAGAACTGTGCTCGTGATAGACGAGGACGTGCTCAAAGAAAAGATGTTCGGATGCCATCCCTGCGAGAACACGAGTTCTCTGCGGTTCGCCACAAGGGACCTCACCGATGTTATACTGCCCGCACTGGGCATAAAGCCCGTTATCGTCCGTCTTAATGGAGGCGACTGATGATGGCAGTAAGGAGATTATACATGAGAAGAACTGCATTGCCTGCAGCGCTTGCACTGATCCTGGCCGCGGCGCTCTGCTTTACGGGATGCGGTAAATATCTGTCCAGTTACAGCGCGTTCGGTCTGGTGTATTCGAACACTTCGGATTCCGCTTTTATGCGCTTCAGCTCTTTCGAGGGCACGAAGGCTTTCAACATGGAGTGCACCGGGGAATCCGGCGGAAGAGTCACATATTCGGCGAAACTCGGATCCGGAAGCGCGGTCGTCTTCATTGACAACGACGGGACAAAAACGGAACTGTTTTCCGTCAGTGCCGGGGAGGAGGCCGTGTCGGGCACCTTTGAGCTGAACAGGGGCCCGGTGTACATCATAGTCGAGACGGACGGAAAATGCGGAGACGGGGACCTGAACTTCGGGATAGTATACGACTCCGAAGAGTAGAGGGGAAACGGTATGAACAGGGAACTGATGACTGACTGGATGGAGACGGAGAGACTGTTCCTTTTCCCGTATACGCTGGAGAATCTGTCTCTGTTCAACAGTGATCTCGGGCTTTTCGAAGAAAGGTACGGCGTTGTATACAGGGGAGAGGAGCTGGATCATCTTCTCACGGGTTACCTGAAAAGGCTCGAGAAGGAGATAGCGGAAGATCCGGAAAACTATCTCTTCTTCACCGAATTCCTAATAGTGCTTAAGGAGAACGATCACGTGATCGGCTCGATTGATTTCAAGTACGTGCCGGAAGACGGGACGACTGAGATCGGATATGGTATGAATCCCGCTTATACCGGACACGGATACATGACGGAGGCGCTCCGGGCTTTTCTCGGTCTCGGGAAAAGGCTCGGAATAAGAAAAGTACTCGCGGAGACGGTCCGCGGAAATGTCAGATCGCAGAACGTTCTCAAAAGATGCGGATTCAGATTCCTCCGCGATGAAGGCTGTCTCTGGTGGGAGAAGGATCTGTCCTGA
>JAGDBK010000079.1 GCA_017959065.1 Clostridia bacterium
ACGTCTGCTTTGTACTGTCCCACCGTTTTTCTGGTGGCGATGATCTGGCGGTTCAGGTTTGTCAGGCAGACCTTGTCGTCGTCGATCAGATCAAATTTCCCCACGCCGCTTCGTATCAGCGCCTCGCAGACGTAACCGCCCACGCCGCCGATTCCGAAGACCGCTACGCGGCTCGACTTCAGTTTTTCCATTGCCTGCCTGCCAAGCAGGAGCTGTGTTCTAGAAAATTGATTCAGCATAATAGTCACCGAATCCCGATCTGTCGGGATCTTCTTTTTTCTGTTTATCCGGACACCGCAACGTCCGCGCCGCCGGCGTTTCCCGGCATCTGCAAGCCGCGGGAGATCCTCCTGACGCTCACGGCGCCGGCGCAGGGACCGGGGCGGCGGGGATCAGGGCAATGATCCTTTTCACGAATGTTCCTTTCAGAACTGCTCCGCCCACTTTTTAAGCTCTTCGGCTGACGCAGACCGCGTGAACCGTTTGCCGTCAAGCACCTTCGCGCCGGGGGCGAGCGCCTGCATGTTCGCGGCAGAGTCGCCGAGTCCCGAGCCGCCCGAAGTGCAGAACGGAACGACGGTCTTTCCGGTAAAGTCCGCGCTCTCCATGAACGTGTCGATGATCGAGGGCTCGCGATACCACCATACCGGGAAACCGACGAGGATCACGTCGTATCCGGAGACGTCCGGCTTTGCAGCCATGGCGGGACGGCAGCTTCTGTCTTTCATTTCAAGGGTCGAACGGCTCTGTTTGTCCATCCAGTTAAGGTCCGCTCCGGTGTAAGGCTGCTCTGGCGCGATCTCAAAGAGATCCGCTCCAGACGCTTTTGCCATGTTTGCGGCGACCTCTTTCGTCACGCCTCCGGCGGAAAAATAAGCGATAAGTGTCTTTTTCATTTACTATTTCCTTTCCATTCATAGACTTTGTTTCAGAAAAAACGATCATCTGCGTTTATCTGAGTATTTTTTTCAGTCCGGCAGCCGAGAGCTCGTATATGCTTTTCTTTTCATACCGGCATCCGGCTTCCTTCATGGCTTCGATCTGCTTCTTTGTGGAGTTCGCGTACGGATATACGCCGTGTATGAATTCAAACGCGGAGACGAGAGTCTCCAGGCGTTCCTCCCCGTTCTGATCCGGGAGAGCCTTCCGAAGCAGAGCATCAAACGCTTTGACGCTCGCGCAGTACGCTTTTTTGAATTCCACCAGCCGCTCGATCCGGCTGTTCTCCTCCATGTCGTACAGATTTACAGACAGAAGCCGAAGCATCAGCTCCCGCTTTTCAAGGGATCCTGCGATCGCCTCCGCGAGAGAGGCTGCGTCTGCTTCCCTCTTCCCGATCTCTTCAAGATCCTTCGTCCACGTCCGGTATTCTCGTTCGAAAAGCGCGAGGAATATCTCCTCTTTGGTCTGAAAATAGTTGTAGATCGTCGGACGGGAGAACGGGACCTCGCCTCCGATCTCCTTCAGCGTGATCTCCCGGAAACTCATCGTCTGACAGAGTTTCTCACACGCGCTGATGATCTCCTCACGCCGTTCGGAGATCAGTTCGGGCGTTCCTTTGATCATAGTTGTTCCTTTCCGTGCCAAAGCGTTGGCACCATATCAGCAGCTGCATTATATCCCTTCACTGACACGATGTCAATAGCGTTCGGGGAAATATCCGCGCTTTTTTATACGCAGCATTTCCGGGCAGCGGAAAAACTTATCCAACGTTCCCGGAGGCAGGCAGAAACCGGACCCGCAGCGGGTGCTTTCCCGGCAAAAGGAGCATAAAAGAGGTACAGGAAGTCATTTACGTGGTATACTTATGTTGTTCCCGGATATGAGTTTGCTTATTAGTGCGTTCCGGATACCGGGATAACGAACAACGCGGAATACTGGCGCCTGACCGTTTTTCAGGTCAAGGCAGACCGAGGTCCGTATCGGAGGAAAACATGACGCAAGGCAGAAGAAGCGAAAACAGAGCCGCCCGCAGGAGCGACTGGAAGACCCTGCCCATGCCCGAAAGGCATGAGACTTTCTTGCTTGACAGATCCTTCAGCGGCAGGGAGATGGAGATCCTCCGCCAAGGAAACGTACCGCAGGCAATGGAGGACAAGTGGTTCTGGTTCATGGAGGGCTCTACCCTCTGGGCACACCGCAGCTGGACCGGATACTGCATATACCGGATCGACTTTTCGGATGACGGCAGGCATACCGTGACGGTCAACAGGGATCCCGGACAGTACGGGTGCACCTCCGCCGGTGAGGACAGGGAAAACCTGAACAGTCTCCTGGACATGTGGACCCAGGCTCCCTACGACCACTATGACGCGTGGATCTCCGAGGTGGGCGGGGCGCTTGAGAAGCAGAAAAAGGCTCGGCGCGGAAAGAAGGACCGCTGAAATGCGGAGACCGGCACGGACCGGGATGCCGGACTCACGGCAATGTTCTGTCTCCGATGCCCGCGGGGGCGAAAAGATCTCCCCGTACGGAGCAGGCTCCGCATAAAAGAATATGATAATATCACTGTTTTTAGTTTTAGCATAACTGATCGAAAGGAAAGACAAAAATGGAACCACTGTTTCAGGCTGCTCTGGATCTGATACTGGACGGATCTCTGGGGACCGTCAGCGAAAAGAAGGCTCCCGTGGCCGTACGGGCGGCCGCAGCGGTCCTTCTGGCCGCCGCTTTCTGCGCTCTGGCCGGATTCTGCATATATCTTGTGATCAAAGACGAGAGCTGGTATGTCAAGGCATTCGGCGCGGTCATCCTGCTGCTCGAACTGTTCGCGGCATTCAGATTTTTCACAGCACTGAAAAAAAGGAACGGCCGTAAAGACAGATAGGCCCCCTTCCGGACTGCAGACAGAACTCGCCGGCCCTGTTTTTCGTCTTACCGGTTTATTTGTATTTGTTGCAGTTTATACGATTCCGCCGTGAAAAGATCTTAACGCAAAGAACCGACTGGTCCGGTCCCGCTTAATACCCGTAATATCCGAATCTGTTAAAAGGAGAATGATCATGAAAGCAAAAAAGCTCATCACATCCGCGATATGTCTTCTGCTCGCCTGTTCCGTGACTCTCGGATCCGGCGGCTGCGCCGTAAAGCTGAACGCCGCCGATCTGATGGAAGGGATCGAATCGAACAGGACCGGACCCGTGCCGGAAGTGGAAGCAGATAGCGCCGCAAAAGCGGCGGACTTTGCCGTAAGGCTCTTCAGACAGAGCGCCGAAAGCGGAAAGAACACCCTCATCTCGCCTCTTTCAGTGCTCGCCGCCCTGTCGATGACCGCTAACGGAGCGAAAGGCGAGACCCTGGAACAGATGGAAAAAGTCCTCGGCATGAACACGGATGAACTGAACAGGTTCTTTCTCGCGTATACTGACGCGCTGCCGGAAGGAGACAAGTATAAGCTCAGTCTGGCAAACTCGATATGGTTCACGTCCGATGAGCGCTTCACCGTAGTCCGGGATTTTCTCCAGACGAACGCAGACTGGTACGGCGCGGACGCATTCAGGGCCCCGTTCGACGGCTCTACGCTGAAGGACATCAACGGATGGGTAAAAGAAAAGACGGACGGGATGATACCTGAGATACTGGACAAGATCCCGGGAGAGGCCGTCATGTATCTCGTAAACGCGCTCGCCTTCGAGGCGGAGTGGGCCGAAACTTACAAAAAGGATCAGGTACATGAGGGAGAGTTCACTCTGGAGGACGGGACGAAGCGCACCGCAGACTTCATGTACTCGTCCGAAGGCAGATATCTCTACGACGGAAGGGCCGTCGGATTCATAAAGTATTACAGCGGGCAGAAATACGCCTTCGCCGCGCTTCTTCCGAACGAGGGGATCACGGTAGAGGACTACGTTTCCTCGCTTGACGGAGAGTCGCTGACCGGAATGCTAGCCGGCGCACAGAACGTCCCTGTCGACGCTTCCGTTCCAAAATTCGAGACCGGATACGGTACCGAGATGTCGGACGTCCTCAAGGCCATGGGAATGCCCGCGGCGTTCGATGATCGGTACGCGGACTTCTCCGGGCTCGGAACATCTACCGACGGGAACATATACATCGACCGCGTCATACACAGGACTTTCATCTCCGTCGGCGAGAAAGGTACCAGAGCCGGCGCCGCGACAGTCGTTGAAATGGTCGACGAGGCCGCGATCGAATTCACTGATACGAAGCAGGTCCATCTCGACCGCCCGTTCGTTTATATGCTGATCGATACTGAAACGAACCTCCCTTTCTTTATAGGCACGATGATGGACGTGAACGGATAGTTCCCGAAACGAAAAGAAGTACCCCGTGAAATAGTCTTGGTTTCACGGGGTACCGTAATAATTTGATCGTCTTCCCGGATTCGCCGGACATTCCCGGCGGCTTACCGGAATAATATATCATTAGCCGGATGCGGTCAGCGGTAATGCTCCTTCATCTCTCTGTGATAAGGAAGATCCAGTATCTCTTTAATGAACCCTTCCGCCTGGCTGACTGACACCGCCCATTTGTCCATAAGGACCAGCTCCTTCAGAAATTCCAGACTTCCGCTCTCATATGCCGCCAGCTCCATCTCCACGGGAGCGACGCGGTCCCGGATGATATGGGCCGTTATATGCTTCGGCAACGGCGTCGCGGTGATCGGACGTATGCCGTCCGCGCTGCAGAGAGCGGATATCTCGACCTCGAAATCCTCGGGTATCCCGGGGACCAGACCTCCTCTGTTGAGCGTATTGATCACATGCGGCCTCGGGATGTTCCCGATCATGGACTCCATCAGCGGCACGATAAGATCGTCTTTGACGAAGTTCTTCAGAAGCCCGGACAGATCCGCGTCCGGATCCCGTGCCAGTTCCATGACCATGGCGGTAGACTCCTTGACGTATCCGAAATACCAGTTCCAGGCGTCCTCCGGAGAGTATTCCCCAAACGCCTTCTCCGTCTCGTCGTCCGAGTGGTACCACCACGGCCAGCACGCGCCCGAAAAGCTGAGCGTGTCTCCGATGGCAAGCACGCCGTGCTTTTTGTAAAAGTCTATGCGCTTTCTGCCGAGGACGGCGGACAGTCCGCAGGTCTTCCAGTACTCCTCGCCGTGCTCTTCGATCCATCTGTCCAGAACGTCGGTGAGGGGCTCGCCTTTCAGCCTTCCGCTGTTGAGCCATATGAAATGGTTGACGCCGGAGACCTCGAAAGTGACGTCCTCCCTGCCGTATCCCAGGACTTCAGCCATATCGTATACGTCGCTGAACCCGTGGCAGAGCCCCACCATCTTCACTTTCGGGTATTTGCGCATAAGGAGCGTGACTCCGGAGATGACCGGGTTCTCCACCATAAGATGCCATGCATCCGGGCAGATCCGCAGGATGTCCCTTGTCAGACCTTCAAGGAAGCGAAACTGGTAGAAATTGATCCAGAAAGCCTCGTCGTACATGACGTGATAGCTTCCTCCGTACCTGAATCCCCACTTCTTCGCGATCTCCATGCCCTCGGTCAGCCTGTTCTGCGGTGCGGTGAGAGCCGTGCTGATGACGAAATCCGACCCCTCGAGAGCGCTCTCGCGGTCCAGTGTCTTTTCAAGAGCAAGGTCTCCGCCGAATTCCCTGGTTATGCGAATGCGTCTATTGTAAACGGCCTCCAGACGTTCGGGATTTATGTCCATAAGGCATACGCGGCTGCCGCGAAGCGCCTCTGTCTGGCATATGTCCCTGATTATCCCGAGCGAGAAATTCACGCTGCCTGCACCTATCAAAGTGATCTTGTTCTGTTTCATTCCATTCATTATCCTTTTGCTGACTGAAAATCTAAATTCAGGCATTTCCGCGGACGGGGTCCGGTCTCTTCCGCTCGGATCCGCGTTAAGCTTGTTTTACGCTTATATTATAGTCTTTTTCGCTCTTTTCCGCAACTGTATCGAACATAAAACAACGTGCCCGTCGCCGGAACGGTTTTGTCCCTGCGGACAGGATACCCGTCGAAACAGCCGGAAAAGAAGTTCTTCACCTAAGATATATGAAAACGATTATTTAAACCGGAGCCGTGACCCACCGGTCACCCTTTGTCTCGAAAGGAGAAAGACATGGCAAAGTACTGCAGCAGATGCATGATTTCATTCGACGTAGAGATCTGTCCGGCATGCGGAAACAAAAGAGTGAAAGAAGCGGAGCCAGGAGATCTGTGCTTTCTTACCGAAAAAGACCGGATCTGGGCCGGTGTGCTCGCCGACGTCCTGAAACAGAACGGGATACCTTTCCTGCGGAAGAGCAGCATAGGCGCCGGGATGGCGATCAGGACCGGCCCGATGTTTGAAACTATTACGTTTTACGTGTGCCATAAACAACTTGAAAAGGCAGGCGGGATCGTGGATGAGCTGTTTTCTCAGGACGTAGAGACAGACTACGGAGAGGATGAAAGCGAATAGGGTCCCAGGGTTCGCCTGCATCCTTTCGGTCTTGACAGAAAAGCATATTTGAGTTATATTTCGTTATGGAAAACAATAATCCCGGAATCAGGAGGACGCGTGTCGGTGATCTGCCGGTTTTTGCCGCTTCCCGTCAGCGCGGTTTTGGATCAATGACAAAGAGACTTATTTGTTTTATCCTGGTATTCTCAATGCTTGCGGCACTCGCGTCATGCGCGGCGGATTCCCGGCCGTCCGACGGTCAGGATGACACTACGCTCGAGGACGATACCTCCGAGACACGGCGCGAGCCGAACGAGACCACGATCTATTATGAACCGGATTCCCTGCCGGAGACTCTGAACTTCGGAGGAGAGAAAGTTGTCTTCCTCGCTCCGACAGACGACAGATTCGCGGGGGAGATCACTGCCGAAGAGCTTTCCAACGAGCCGGTCAACGACTCCGTCTTCAACAGGGAGAGGTTCGTAGAGGAAAGGCTCGGGGTCGAGATCGAGCAGTTCGGCGTAAAACTGATAGACTACAACAAGACGTTCGAGGCGCAGATGGCTGCCGACGACGATCTGTATCAGATCTGCGCCGCGGCTACCGTCTGGTTCTCCCCTTTTATCTTCAACAATTATCTTCAGGATCTGTATGAGATCGAATACCTTGATTTTTCCGCTCCGTGGTGGTCGCAGCTCTTCATAAACGAGGCGGAGATAGCGGACAGGCTGTTCCTTACGACAGGATCGCTCACCCTTTCCACGAAAAAATTCATATTCGCTCTGTTTTTCAACAAGAAGCTTGCCGAGGACTATTCCGTTTCATATCCGGATCTCAGCGATCTGTACTCGATCGTCGAAAGCGGAGACTGGACTTATGACAGATTCTACTCCATCGTCAGCCAGATCTTCACGGACCTTGACGGAGATTCCGAAACGGATGAGAACGACTTCTACGGTTTTGCCCTGGAAAAGACTCCCGTCGATACCGTATGGAGCAGTTTTGACATGAGGATACTCGGCAGGGACGAGGACGGCTGGCTTTCGCTCGACATCAACAAGGACAAGGTATTCAAAGTCTACGATATGATGAAGACCCTTGTTTACAACACCAAAGGCGTTTTTTCGGAACCGGGCAGCATGAGCAATCTCGAGACGAAATTCGCCAACGGCGAACTGCTTTTCGCGCTCCTCCAGCTGCTGTCCGCCGAAACTCCGGCTCTGCGCAACATGCAGGACGAGTACGGTCTGATCCCGTTCCCGAAATACGACGAGGAACAGAAGGATTATTTCACTTACGCTCACGACCAGTATCTGACGTTCTCCGTTCCGAAGACCAACGTCAACCCCGATACGGCCGGCGCGGTCCTTGAGGCGATGGCGTCCTACTCATACCGCGAAACGGTGCCTCTCTATCTCGACATAGTCCTTAAGGGCAAATACATGAGCGACGCGAAATCCAGGAAGATGGTTAACCTCATCGTGGACTCGCTGAAGATCGACGGCGGATGGATATACACAAGGTCCATAGGATATTTCGCCTCTCTGCTGAGAGACACGCTCATACACAATCCCGAAGGGTTCACCGCCGACTACACGAAAGGCTATATCCTGTCCAGAACTGGCATAAAGGAACTCAAGACCAAATACTCTAAGATCTGGGACACCTGATCTGACGCCGGCCGCAGGAATCCGCACAGACATTCTGAAATCAAAGAGGCACGGAACCTTCTCCGCTCAGGGAAGAAGGCCCGTGCCCCTTTTTTAAAGGGTCATTATAAAAATGTGTGAGAGAAAGAAAGCAAAGTATAAAAGTATAATTAAATCCGGTATTATCCGAGTTGATGCCCGATTATCCATCCAAGCAGATCGTCATATCCGCATTCCCCGGCAGCTACCTTGAGAATGATATCGGACAATTCATCCTGCGTGTATTCGAGATCTATCCTGTTAAGCGAAAGAAACACGAGCATTGCGTGCGCCCAGAGGCGTTTGTTCCCATCGACGAACGAATGGTTTTTTATCAGCGGCTCAGCAAGAAGACTCCGACCTCTAAAGGTGGGAGATGAATTGCGGAAAAGAACCGCTTTAATTTTTTGATGAAAGATTATTTACTCAATGGAACGACAACCAGAATTGTGGCTGGTGATCCAA
>JAGDBK010000080.1 GCA_017959065.1 Clostridia bacterium
ACGTGTCCGAACGGAGGCGCATAACTTGCCACGGTTTTATTCTCCCGGAGCGCCCTATCCTGATAGTCGTGTTCCACCCATTCAATAAACTGTTCCGCGCTTTCGACGTCGTACACCGAATACTCGCTTTCATCCCAGTACCTTCTGACGAATTCCAGATCCCCGTCGACCTTCCGGATATCATACTGCCAGGTTTTCCTGAGCATCTTTTTGTCGAGCCAGTGATAATCCTTTTTGACATTTTTGAAGGCCTTTTCCAGATATACTCTGATGTCGGTACCAAACTTGAATTTCTCTTCCGGATTCGAATGCTCGACCTTATCGTGCGTGTATCTGCACAGGAAATCGATGAACTCATCCGCGGTGGTGCCCTCTGTCCAGGGGTTCACGATATCCGAATCGTCATACCAGTTTTTTTCTATCTGGCCGAAAACATATTTTCCGTGCAGAGGCGCGATCTGCCAGACCGGGGTCTTCTTTTTCATCATCGGCACGGTTGCCCAGCAGAACGCCCCGCGCAGCTTCTCCAGCGCTTTTTCGTAATAGACGTTGATATCCGTCCCGTATTTGAACAGTTCCGGATCTGCCACAGGGTTTCGGTTCAGTTTCTTTTCGCGTTTCTTCTCATTCTCCCGCTCTACCTCCATCGCAAAGAACGCATCCGAGCTGAGCGGCGTCCACGCCCACACCTTGTCCGAGCTGTGGCTCGCCAGCGCCGACGAATAAATAAAGGCGCCTCCGGCTTCGTGCCGCCACTTGTTCCATCTGCCCGCCGCCAGACTTCCGTCCTTCATGATCAGAAGGCAGAACTGCTCCTCTTTCGGTTTCTTTTTGTCTGCAAAAGACTTAAACCCTTCAAACCGGACATTTCGGTCACCTTCCTCCTCTTCGCGACCGATGTTGATCCAGTTTACCCCTTCTTTTTCAAGACTCTCCGTCAGGTCATAGCGATCGAGTGCGTGCCATCTTGCCACTTCTTCGGAATCGACCGTATCCGCGGTCCCGCGGATGAACTTGCCTGCCGCGGTGCGTCCGTTTCCCGACGGATGCCAGCCGCCCGCGGTATAGTCTCCGTTTTTCAGTTCGAGCAGGCAGTATTCTCCGTACTGCGGCAGATCCCTGTCCGTAAACTCGTGGAATTCGTTAAAAGACAGCCTGAGATCTTTATAATTGACGATAAACATCCTTTTTCCTCCGCAAATCCCGACCTGTAATATCGATCATTCTTCCGGCTTCAGCTCACTAAATCAGAATCTGAATTCCCCGAAATCATAGGTATCCGCCAGTGATCGGCTAAGCCCGTCCACATTTCTCCTTGAACGTTTTTCAGGCTTCCAGCCACGCATCCGCTTCCTGTCTGGAATGAAAAACCACGATCTTCTTTGTATCCGCATACAGTTCTGTCAGCTGATAGATCTTCGGAAGCTGATCCTTTGAAAAGTCCAGGATATACTGCCTGAATTCCGGATCGAATTCGTTCTCAACCCAGGGCATATCCTCGCGCTTCCGGCCAATACGGGCTTCGGCACCCTGAAGGCATTCCTCCACAGGGAGATCAAAGAAAAACACTTCCGTACATTTCTCAAACCGAAGGGGCAATGTCCTCTGGTAATTGCCATCGATGATCCATTCGTCCGTATTCAGCACCTGGGAGAGCCGCTCATCAAAGACTTCCCGGCCGACAGATGTCCGGTCCGGATTATGATAGATCATATCCAGATAGCAGAGGGAAATGCCTGTCTTGTCCCGGAGTTTTCTTGAAAAGGTGCTTTTCCCGGCTCCGGGGCTGCCGATGACGAGAATCCTCTGCGGCAGATCCGTCAGGTCCTTTTTCAGCATGATGATCCCGTCTGTCCTGTATTCTTCATTGAACCCGGCTTTCAGAAACATCGCTCTGGCAGGATTGTCGATGGCGATATCATCCCGCAGGATATCGATCCCGTTCTTTGCGGCCGCCTGGCACAGGAGCTGTAAACCCACCGTTCCGTACCCTTTTCCCCGATGGTCGGATGATACGATGACATCCGCCAGCCAGATACATCGTCCTTCATCATAGTGATATGCGATTTCTCCGACAAATGCGCCTGTTTCCAGATCCTTCAGATACCGGTAAAAGCGCTTGCCTTCATGGTGAATAAGCCAGTGTCCATACCAGCTTTCCCATTCGTTTTCCGGGAAGGATACCGTCCCGCCCCAGGCTGCATTATAAGACATGGTGGCTTCATCCGCCATGAACCGCTGGCGGAACCACAAATCCTGCAGTTCAGGCTTGTACGTCGTAATCATCGGTCCTCTCCAAACAATCCTTCGGCAATCCACATTTCCAGTACTCTGGCTTCGCGTTCCGGCATGACAGGATCCTTGGGCCCCTGGCCATGCCTTCGGTTCGTTTCTATCGCTGTCTTTGGGGCGATATACTCAGCCGAATCCGGCATTAGATGTCAAATCTCTATCGATTCGATAGTACTTGAAATCCTCATCTTCTCTCATGAAGGAAAATCCTGCTTTTTCTAACACATGCTGGCTTCGTAAGTTTGTCTGTATCGTATCAGCATATAAAGCCGGAATGTCCAGTTCATGAAAAACATAGCGAACAGCCCGTTTTTCTGCCATACGGCACCAAAGTAAAGTCCTTCTTGTCACGTATACGGGGCATGAAGGTATCCTCCTTATAAGCCAATTGTATTATAGCATTGATCACTGGAGAAATCTCTATTTGTTTTGGGCTATCTATATACGAACACCACTTTGATATTCCATCCCCGTTTCCGCTCCCCGGATGTCCGGAGCCCATGATCCAGACTGTTAAAATGTTTTCACCCAGTATACAGACACATATCTCCCTGGCGATACCCGGCAGCGTATCCGGGACCTCATTAAAAACAGGAAGATCACCCAGGCCGGTCTTGCCGAAAAAGCCGGTCTTTCGAACAGCGCCCTCATCCGGTATCTGCAGGGTGCTGTTTGAAGAACCCGGGCGATGGCTTCATCATACGGATCGCCAGGAATCATGGATTCTTCCCGGTTACCGTCAGTCCTTCCGCTGTCAGCCGGTAAACCGTATCACACACCTCCGAAATATATTTCCGGTCGTGGGAGACGCTGATAATGGCTCCCGGAAACTGTTTCAGAATGGCCCGGACTTCCGGTCCTGAAAGCGGCGAAAAATTCCTGGTCGGTTCATCCAGGATCAGCACATCTGCCGGGGAAAGGCTGATCTTTAAAAGGAGCAGTTTCGCCTTCTGTCCTCCGGACAGTTCCCGGATCGGATGGAACATCTCATCTGCCGTATATTTCATGGATCCCAGATAGGTCCGCACCATCGTCACGTCGTCCTTTTTTCCGGAAGGCGCGAGATACTCCACCGGCGTCCGGTCAAACGGCAGCGTTTCCTCATACTCCTGGGACATATAACAGGCCGTCAGGTCCTGCCGCGAGAGGAGTTCTTTCGCGAGCTTCCGGATCAGCGTCGTCTTACCGGAGCCATTATCTCCGATGATGCATATCCGCTCCGGCCCTCTCACCTTCAGTGCGATCGTCTTTGCAAGGACTCTCCCGTCCGGGGACCTGAGTTCAGGCAGATTGTATTCGATCACCGTTTTCCCCGCGGGCATGGCTCTCTGCCGTTCGAAACGGACCGTGATGGGGGATTCCATTTCCGGAACTTCTGTCATTTCCGTATGTTCCCGTTCATACCGATTCTCAAGCGCTTTGACTGCCTTCATCTTTTTCTTCAGCAGTCTGCCGCCGTGTGGATCCTGTCTGGAGATGTTCCGAAGATTGGCTTCCACCGTCTGCTCAATGCGGCGGAATCGTTCCATGGCTTTTTTCTCTTCACGGCGCTCACTGTAAGCTTCCTGCTCCTGTTTGTCGAATGCCCGCTGCCGCGCCTCCATAAATGTCCGGAACGGCACATTGGCGATGGTCACACGGGACATGACTTTTCTCCGCAGCTGCTCGATCAGGATCACCCGGTTTGCCGTCCGTTCGATCAGGGTTTCATCGTGAGAGATGAAAAGAACACTTCCGGAAAACCGGTTAATCATATTCTCCAGCCACCGGAGCGCGGAAAGATCTATATCGTTGGAAGGCTCATCCAGCAGCAGAATATCCGGACGCGCAAGCAGCAGCCCTGCCATCTGGACTTTGACTCTTTCTCCGCCGGAAAGCGACTGCATTGCCTGGTCTGAATAAACCAGTGTGCCGGGAATCCCCACCTCTGCGGTCACTTTCTCAAGTTCAGAAGGGCTCGCTTCCCGGAAAGCCGGTAATCCCGAAAAATACTCATAAACGGTCTTCTGTTTATCTTCGTCCCGTAGTTCCTGCGGAAGATATCCCATCAGTTCGCCCTGAAGGATCCGGACACCTTCTGTTTCCGCATAGGGTTCCACCAGGCCCGGATCATAGATCCACTTCAGCAAAGTGGACTTTCCATTCCCTTCTTCGCCGATCAGGACCGCCTTGTCACCACGGTTCAGCACAAAATTAAAATCCCGCAGGATTATCCTCAGATCTTTTCTATGCGTTATGGTAAGTGATTTGATCTGTAACAAAAAAAACACCCCTCTCTGACACGCATAGACTGATGAAAGTCTGTCAGAGCGAGGCGATTTCTATATTCGCATGGAATACGATGAGAGAGAATACAGATCACCTGCAGCCGTACAGCGACACAGTAATCCGTATCTCTTTCTTCAGGATCCGCTCGAGAAACAGACAATCTTCATCCAGTCTACGCAAACCGATTATGGGCATACTACGCCCCTTAAGCATCCATCGTTTGCATATGCTGAATTCGATCATCTGTTAATCATTGCTTCACCATCACATGAAGATCATGTGCCTTTCAAAAAGATCAAAGGGATTATAACACAACAAAAGGATTTCATCAATCCTAAACAATTGGCTGCGGAACAAATTGACAAACAGTCTTTATTATTCCTCCGCTTCAGATATTTTTGTATAGTTCATAGCAGTCGTGCCCTTTGGGGACGTCTTTGAGTTCGCCTCTGAGCAAATAGCCGTTCTTTTTGAAGAAACCGACGTTCCAGTCGCCCGCGCTTGTCATAATCACCGACGCGCCGTTTTCCTTTGCGAAATCTTCCGCTTCTTTCAGAAAATACGTTCCCAGGCCTTGACGTTGGAGCGGCGCTTCTACAAACAGCGCTTCAACAAAGCCATATGCACCTTTTTTCACGTCCGCAATCACGCCTGCCGCAAATCTGCCGGATTTGCTCACAAGTTTCTTATAAAAACCAACATTCTCGTATTTCGGTTCGTAGGCTTCGTCGTATGTGTCGAGGCCGTCCTGTATAACAACCGCGTCGTCCTCATTGCCGAAGGAAACCTTGAACCGCGTACCGCTGTTGTTTGCCGGCACATACTCCGGCGTGTCTCTGTCAAGGTACTTGACCAGGGAATAATCGATATAGCCGTTTGCCTTCTTCAGCGTTGTAAAAACCGTATATCCGTGTTTTTCATAGAACGGTCTTGCCATATAACTGGCGGTGCCGAGCGTCACGACCCGGCAGCCCTTCTCTCTTGCAATCCGCTCGACTTCGCGGAGTATCATAGAGCCAATCCCCTGATGACGATAACGTTCATCCACCCAAAGCTCTTCAAGCAAAACTCTCGACCAGTGGTATTCATATGCTTCTGCAATGCATCCGCCGATGATCTCGCCATTTTCATTCTCAATTTTCAGAACGAACTCTTCTTCATCCGCGTCCACTTCGTGCGGCACGATTTCATTGATCTTTTCGCCAATATATGCAGCCTCTTCTTTTGTCAAATTCTCAATTGTGTAGTCCATCTTTTCGTCTCCTCTTA
>JAGDBK010000081.1 GCA_017959065.1 Clostridia bacterium
AAACAGGGGCTGAAAGGCGTTACCACCGAGACCGGAGCGGGACAGTGGGGAACAGCACTGTCGATGGCGTGCGCGTATTTCGGCCTCGACTGCAAGGTGTTCATGGTAAAGTGCTCTTATGAGCAGAAACCTTTCCGCCGTGAAGTCATGCGCACTTACGGCGCGTCGGTTACTCCTTCTCCGTCAATGGAGACAAATGTCGGAAAGAAGATCAATCAGGACCATCCGGGGACGACCGGAAGCCTCGGATGCGCAATCTCTGAAGCTGTAGAGGTGGCAGTGTCCACTCCAGGATACAGATATGTTCTGGGGAGCGTGCTCAACCAGGTACTTCTCCATCAGTCCGTGATCGGCCTCGAGACAAAAGCAGCGCTTGACAAGTACGGTATTAAGCCTGACATGATCATCGGATGTGCCGGCGGAGGTTCCAATCTCGGCGGTCTTATCGCCCCGTTCATGGGCGAGAAGCTCCGCGGGGAGGCCGACTACAGAATCATCGCGGTTGAGCCGGCTTCATGCCCGAGTTTCACACGCGGCGTGTATGCGTATGATTTCTGCGATACCGGAATGGTGTGTCCGCTTGCCAAGATGTATACTCTCGGAAGCGACTTTATCCCGTCCGCAAATCATGCTGGAGGGCTCAGATACCATGGTATGAGCAGCATTCTTTCCGAACTGTATGATGAGGGGCTGATGGAGGCTGTCTCCGTCAAGCAGACCGACGTTTTCGACGCCGCCGAGATGTTCGCTAGGGTCGAGGGCATCCTTCCCGCACCCGAGAGTTCGCATGCGATCAGGGTAGCCATCGATCAGGCGCTTGAGTGCAAGAAGACCGGCGAGGAGAAGACAATCGTATTCGGACTTACCGGTACAGGCTATTTCGACATGGTGGCTTATGAGAAGTATCATGATAATCAGATGACAGATTATATTCCCACCGACGAAGAGCTTGAAAAGTTCAGAAAGAACCTTCCCAAGATAGACTGACCGAAATCCGGGAAGCTATAATAAAACATTATTTACGGTCTTAATAGATACGAGATCAAGAAAACCCGGTTTATGACCGGGTTTTCGCAGTTTTTGTGTCAAAATCGGCCCATTTAGAGCCTTTTTTTCGTATTTCAGCGACAACAGCATTGAGTGCCTTTTCATCCGTTCCTGTATCATTTTTCAAAACACCGACAAGACTGTCAGTGAGAAAAGACATGGTGCTGTCTCTCGATATGAGCCTTGAGACCTCTGTACCGTTCATTGTCTATGAGCCGATTTCGGCCTAAAACTGCTCCGATTCAGAAAAACAGGCCTTATTATTCAAACAGACCGCGATCAAAGCATCTGACAAAAGCAGGCTTTGACCGCGGTCTGTTTTTCATTTCAGTGAATATTCATATCAGTTCAGCTTGAATCCGAAAAAGTCCTTGGTATTGTTGTAGCAGATGTCGCATACGAGCTGACCGAGAGAATCCGGATCCGCAGGATACTCTCCATTCTCGACCCATCCCCCGATCAGATCGCACAGTATGCGTCTGAAATACTCGTGTCTGACATATGCGGTAAAACTTCTGGAATCGGTAAGCATGCCGAGAAAGTTCCCGAAAGCGGACAGATTAGCCAGCGACTTCATCTGTGCCCTCATACCTTCGATATTGTCGTTGAACCACCAGGCGCTGCCCTGATGTATGGGTTGGATCCTGTTACCGTCATGATACTGGTAGCTGCCGATCAGCGCTCCGACCGCGGCGTTGTCCGAGGGATTGATAGAGTATATGACCGTTTTCGGAAGAGCATTTTCAGCGTAGAGCATATCAAGAACATGAGACAGATCTCTGATGCAGTTCTTGCCGTGTATGGTGTCGAATCCTGTGTCCGGGCCGAGCTTTGAGAGACATGCGGAATTCGGGTTTCTGGAAACTCCCATGTGGAACTGAAGCACCCAGCCGAGCTTCCTGTATTCGCCGCCGAGGAATTTCAGCACTTCGCATTTGAAAAGCGCGAGTTCATCTTCGGAGATGTCGGCACCGTCGGATTCGATCGCCTTCTTCAGGATCTCACCGGCGGAGTAGCGGTTCGGCTTAGAGTAGGCCATGTAGTCGTCTATGCCGTGATCGGCCGTCCTGCACCCGTGCTTCTCGAAAAGATCAATACGGGACGCGAGCGCCTCGATATAACTGTCAATATCCCTGATCTCGATACCCGACACGGTGCTGAGTCTGCCGAGATAGTCGCGTATGCCTTTTCTCTCGATGTTCATCGCCCTGTCCGGCCGGAAAGCCGGCAGAACGGCAACGTTGAAAGTGCTGTCCGCGGCGATCTTTTCGTGATATTCAAGGGAATCGCACGGATCGTCGGTGGTGCAGAGAAGTTCTACATTTGACGCTTTGATTATACTTCTCGCTTTCATGCTGTCGCTTCCGAGCTTTTCCGAAGTGAGTTCCCATATCTCTTCCGCCGTCTTTTCGGAAAGGATGAGATCGCATCCGAAATACCTCTTCAGTTCTAGATGGACCCAGTGATAAATGGGGTTGCCTATAAGTTTCGGCATGCACGAGGCAAAAGCCCGGAACCTGTCGAAATCCGAAGCGCCCCCGGTAATGTACTTCTCCTCGATACCGCAGGATCTCATTGCTCTCCACTTGTAGTGGTCGGCATACAGCCACAGTTCCGTTATGTTGGAATAACTGATGTCGTCAGCGACCTCTTTCGGATTGATGTGGCAGTGATAATCAAGGATCGGGAGTTTTTCCGCGTATGTGTGATAAAGCGCTGATGCGGTCCCGGAATAAAGCAGGAACTCATCGTCCAAAAACTGTCTCATTTGATGTATACCTCCGGCGTCATCTGTCTTCAGATTATTTCTTTTGGTGTGATCCCGGCAAACTGGATTACCGGTACGGCGTCACCTCCGGCTCCGGCAGCTTCACGGAGAAATGCGCTGTCAAAAACGGAGGCCTGAATATGACGCATGTCGTTTCTTCCGTAATTGAAGTAATAGCAAACGATCTCGCTTCCGTCTGCCCTCAGCGCGGAGCGCGGGTATCCGAGGTCTCCGCATCCCCCGTCATCGCGGAGGATTATCTCCCTGCTCCAGTTCCTGCCCTCGTCTTCCGAGTAGCGGAGCCGTATTCCGTAGGGCCTTCTCCTGTACCCGTAAACGAGCACCCATGTCCCGTCGCCGAGGATCTCAAGCGAGCCGGGATTGCCGCCGTAATGCTCCGCAGCGTAGCGGTCGAATTCGAATGAACGCCCGTTGTCTCTGGAAATGTACTGGCACAGAGTAAAATAGTGAAAACGGTTTCTAGAATCGAATCTTCTTGTTATGCAAACTATGGAGCCGTCTTTTCTCCGTCTGGCCTGAGGCATGATCTCATAACACTCGTCAGTCACGGGAAGCTCATCGCCTACGAATGAGAGAAACTCCATCTTTCTTCCGCCCTGGCTCATTCTTGCGCAGAAGGTACGTCCCTCGGTCCCGTTGGAACGCTGGCAGGTGCCGAAGACCAGGATCTCGTCACTGTTCTCCACGATGTACTGGGTCCTCATGTTGAGGGATGCGCTGAATCCTTCCATCTGCGGTATCCTGAAGGGACCGTTCCAGCTGTGTCCCCTGTCAGGAGAATAGAACCACCATGAAAAATCGTCGTTTCTGGTTCCCGACATGGCGAAGCACAGTACCAGATCCCCGTCTGTAAAGTCGATTCTGCCTTCAAAATCCTTCAGCATCTCCGGATGCCTGCCGTTTCCGGGGGCCGGATCGGCAATGGGGCTGTTCTCGCTGCTCCATGTGAGGCCTCCGTCGAGGCTTCTGGCCAGAGTGACCCCCGTTTTGGATTCTCTGTCAAATGTATGGCCTCTGGGTTTATCCTGGTGGACAGCAGTAGTGAATGAGACAAGGATCTCGCTGCCCCAGCTTCTGCAGAACCCTCCGGCGGGCCAAGCGGCGAAAACGCCTTCCTCGCGGAAGACGGTCACATCTCTTCGCACCGGTAATCACCTCCGGGAACTTTAAATCAAGATCTTTTCAGAAAAATTATACCAGCGGGGGTTTGCTTTGTCAACTTAAGGACGTGACGCCTTCCGGTCAGTTGAAGCCTCAAAAAACAGATCTGACGGCCTTTTCTGCAAAAGATGTAACACGGTGGCGGTTGTTGTTAACGGGAGAAAAATATGTTATAATTTTTCAGACTGATACAGTCAGACGGCATCGGCTCGCTTCTTTCCCGGTACCGGCCGGTTTGCCGGGCGTATCAGAAGGTGATCGAATAATTCATTTCGGGAGATTAATATGGACCGGAATAAAAAATACTTTCTAGATTTCCTGAAAGGGAATTCGGAGAAGAACGTCCTTTTTGAGCCGTTCATCTCAAAGGGACTTACGGAGGCGCTCATATGGAGACGCGGGGAACATGTATGGGATACTCCGGATGAGTATATCAGCACTCTGGTCTCCTGTACGGAGAGGACCAGATCGGATATGTTCTTTCTTGACCCCGCGGATTTCAGCCCGGACAGCATGGAAGATCTGACTGAAGCGCTCGTAAGATACAGGTCGTCAGACTCAGTCATAGGAGTAGGGACAATATGCAGGACGGAAGAGGATATCGAACTGCTTTCGGGACTGTCGGACTGCCTATGCACCTACAACGGCGTCATATCGGATAAAGTCCCCTGCATAATGATGGACGGGACGCCGGAGGATGCGATATCCGGCGGTTACTGCGGTTATTTCGCCGAGAAGGATGCCCGGGGGCTTCTTGAGCGTTTCGGCGATAAAATACGCATTCTTGGCGGTCTCGGGGTGGATTTCATAGTCAGCAGCAATCCGGTGGCGATATACGATGCGGTCGATGAGATCAGCGCGGAACATCCGGGCGCCTGGGCATGCGGGTCCGGCGGGACCGTTCCCGACGGGAATTATCTGGAATTCATTTCGCTCCTCGGCGCTTTCGGAAGGATGAGGAAAAAGGATATCACAGCGCCCGGTTCTCACAATTGACAAGTTGAAAAAATAGTCGCCGCATTCTCGTGACTTCAGTCGTGAGTTAGGCGACTTTTTCCTTGCCAAAAGGCGAAACTAATGGTATAATAAGAGTATGCAAAAGAGCGATACAGATAAAATTTTTTCAGACCTGACATATGGTCGCGGATATGTCTACTCGCTTTCGTATCATCTGGTGTGGTGTACCAAGTATCGCAAAGATGTCTTTGTCGGAGACATCGCTGAGGAAGTCCAGGCGAGCTTACAAACAACGGCGGAGGAGTT
>JAGDBK010000082.1 GCA_017959065.1 Clostridia bacterium
TGAGCCACTTGCTTCTTCTCGTAGAAATCGAGTTGTTCGACCTCTTTTGAAATCAGATATCGGTTCTTACGGATCAGATCATCGACCCTTTTTGCCACTTGTGACCAGGAAAGAAGCACGTCGCGGGAATTGAACTTGTCCAGTCCTCCCGCAATCGACAGTCCCTTTCCGTCGTGTGACCTATTTCCGCGATCATTGTATGCGCCGCCGAGACCGTATTCGTTCGACATGAACTTGGCTCTCTCTTTTGAATCCTTATTATTCAAGAAGAAAGAATAGATGCGGAATTTACCGTCGCTGAAACCGCTGCCGTGTCTGATCAGTTCGTTATCGATTTCATCCTGGGAAACATAGTGCTCAGGAGGAATGACTGCTTCTTCCTGCGGATACTCGATTGGATCGCGCAGATAGGACTGAACAAGTTTTGAAACGAACTCGGGTTCATATCCGTGCCGACGCCGTCCCTTGATCGTTGTTTCCCGAACTGCTTTTGCAAAAGCAGGCGCAAACACCTCAATCTTTTCGCCGTCCGTTATCACCGATTCAAAATGATTGACCATTTCCGGATAATTCAGCGTGTCCGTCGGGAAAGGCAGTTTCAAGTCGCTCAAGAAATCACGATATACATTTGCAATGCGATCTGCCACCTCGTGATCGTATTCGGCAATCGCCTTTTCTTCCTCGTCGTGGGACAGATACTGCCCCATTTCAATAAGTTCGCGTATCCGTTTGTCTATTTCACTCCAAGTGTATGAAGCGGATCTCCATCCTTCCGCGACACTGTTCCCAATGGATATAGTGACACCGCTTTCATCCCAGGCAGCCGCGCATCTTTGGTGATTGACAACCAGCCCTATCGCGTCGTCTTCATATTCGGCGCGCAGGAAAGAGACGTCGTCTTCCTCGTTATTTGCTCTGCGATAGTAGGCATAGATGCGGTAATTGCTCTTTTTTGTGCAGCCGCCGAGCCGCAGAAAAGCATCGACTACTTCCTGAGGGATCACTCGCTGCGGCTTTGACAGCTCATCAAACGGTGTGTCCGCGATGGGAATCGAATCAATCGTCATCTGCTCCGATGAAGCAGGCACAAAGACCGGCTCGGGGATCTTCTCCTCCGGCTTATCCAGATACTCTCCGTCACGGATCAGTGATTCGATGAGCTTGCGGACAAACGGCCAGTCATATACGACCTTGTCTTTGGGATTCAGAAACGTTCCCTTGAACAGATGCAGACCTTCCTCAAACAAACCGCTGTAACCGAGATACTCCGTTTTGCTGTCGTCCGCCCACATGGAAATCGTGGCTTTCGGATAGCACTCACGGATGTATTCGTTTTTTCGCTCCTCATTCTGTTCTTCGGAAAGGAAAAGCACGATGTCTTTCTTACTGTGTGTAAGATCGTCACCGTGCTTCAGTATTCTTTTCAGTTCTTCAAGCGTGAGTCTGTCTTGGCTTTCTGGGGATATATCACCGGCTTCGTCTTCTATGCGTAGATCAGATCCGTCAGAACTGTCTCCTCCGCCGAGTTCTTGATACTGTTCATCTCCTGAACCCACTTCATCGGCGTCTCCGCTTTCATATTCTCGTCCACCCCGCGGCTCTTCGCCATCTCGGAGATCAGACGACTCAGCATTTCCTTCGCTTTCACTTCGATCTCGTGCAGGTGTTCGTTCAGACGGAATTCCGTCACCAGAGTCGTATAGGTTCCTTTCCTGTGTTCCTTGATGAACGTCAGTCTCAGGTCGCCGTATTTCCCTATCGGATATTGCGTCTGGTCGCTCGGCTTCAGGTTGGGGTACATCATCCCGTCTGTCCCCTTGCGGTAGCTCATGTCTTCCATACTCGTTTTCCTCCTGTCGGTTATTTTTGTCACCGGCTTTATTGTAACTATCTGCTCTTTGCCCGTCAAATGTGCGATTTTCTCTCTCGCATCGCTTGACGGTTTTCTCGATTTCATTCAGACAGATCCCTGTAATGTCTTTGACCGCGCTGCCCAGTACGTTGATGACGTCGGGAGTATCGAAAAACTTCAAAAGGTCAAACTCTTCATCTGATACGTAGTACTCCGCTTTTGCACCGATCCTTGTCAGGACGGCAAACGCCACGCTGTCACTCAGAAGCGGCAAGAATCTTTGTTTGAGATTATTTTCATCAAAGCCGTCCAGCATACTGTCGGATGAGAGACTTTCAAGATCGAGAAGATAGTCTGTAATATGGTCTTGCGCCGCATTACTGCAGGCATCCGCAACAGAGCCGTAAAAACTGTTATTCTCCGAAACTTCTCCGAAAGCGCTTTCCAGCGATTCTTTTATTTCATCGAGATAGCTGTTATTGATCTCCCACAGTTTGAAATCCTGTCTGAATCTGCCGTGTGTGTCAGCGACGTCGAAGACATATCTGATTCCCGAGTAACCGCCTTTTTCACGTATCAACGCGATCCCCGTCGCCCCGCGATTGACCCATCGGTCAAACCGCTGATTCCATAGTTCGATTTCCGCGCAGGCACGTGCGCCCGGCTTTTGAGCATGAATGAGAACCTGATCCGCAAACGGATACTTGTATTGAAAAGCCGCCGTTTTCAAGAAATTCTGCCAATTCTCCGGTGTCGCAGTTATTCTTTTCAGCGTTTGCTTATATAACTGCTGTATGTACTCTGCTTTCTTTGGCATTACATTCCTCCCTTTCTGTTGTCGTTCAACGTGCTTCTCCTTTATCCGGACTGCCTTTTCCTGATTTCAGTTCCCACCCGTATACTTTTGCTACATCTATGCCAAGAGATTCCGTATAACGTTTGAGAGCCCCGTCAAACGGTTTTCCCTCGTAAATCAGGCCTTTCAATCGCTGTCTTTGTTCTTCGGTCGTGTTCTCTTTGTATTTGCGGTACAGGATATAGTTCGTCCCGTCGTGATGATGCTGTGTGCTTCGCAGTTCTCCGCACTCGTCGACGAACCACTCGCAATAGTCGCAATCGGATGAAAGAATAGCCGATATAGGACTGTTCAGATATTCCTTATATCCTGTAACTCGACCGTTCCATCGGCCGATATCTCCGATAGCGAGAATATCATATCTCCCATTTTTCAGGTTCACTCGCTCATCATTGAGTTGTTCATTGATATCTTCAATCATCCGGTTATACAGCTCACTATCTGACAAGTCGGACATTTCATTGCGGACGTCTTCTTTCCATGCTTCAAAATCGGGAGAGATATTTGACCAGATGATGTGTTTTTCAGGTGCCGGCGCATAAGTCGCCTTGATTCTTTCCATCCTTTCCGCAAATTCGGCAATATGGTAGACGGACGACCCCACCTTTACATGATAATCGTCTATATACCGACAGACGAAATTCTTCATTCTTCTCGGATCATCATCCGGATAACAGATGCGGATCGATGCTCCGTCCGGTATTCTGAACAGTTCGTGATAGTTTGAATCTATGAATCGAATGGTTTTCGGTTCGTTCAGCGTTTTCTCGTCCAGAATCGCCGTTACGCCCTCAATGTTTTTCGCTATGTATCCCATCAGCGGTTATCCTTTGAAATGGTGTCAACAGCCTGCGCTTTTGCCATACTATCCATATTTCCTTTTGCCTTTTCGGCCTTAACAGGAACAACGATCAATTTGCCGTTAATCCGGACAAACAGTTCAGGTGTTGAAAACTCTTTCTCATATTTCTTAGCCATCTCATCGCTAAGGCTCACGAAATCTTCGCTACCAAGTCCCGCGACGATAAACGTTCCGGCAATGATATCCATGATTTCTCCGTCCTCATCCCTGACTGCGCGATTCAGTTCAAGACCGTTGATCTTTCCCTCTTCGTTGCAGATGATAGCGACCGGATCATCGTACGGATACGTTGCCTCGATCCAGCCTCCGACCTCATGCTGAAGAGATTCAAGATTGTTGTCGATGTCCTTGAGATATGGTTTTTTGTGCGGTTCTACGATCAGAACATGCATTTTTTCTTCCATATTGTTACCTCTTTCTTTTCTTTGTGTTTTCCTCTGTGCCGACGTAATTGCCGTCGTCGTCATAACCTGCCGGATCCGCCAAGGGGTGATGCCATCCATACATCACCCCGCACTCCATAGCAGCTCTCTGCCGTTTGCTGACTTTACTTTTGCAGTTTTCATTGTCTGCAAATCTGCCGTTCTCGTCAGCATTGCCTCCGTACTGCGGAAGCCTTTCCACGTCTTTTTCTCCGAAATGGATGAGGATACGCTCGCCTGAATAGGAAAGGACCCCAAAACACTTTTCGGGGAGACCGTGAGCTGCAGCCAGCCCGGTCATCAAAGTCTTCCTATCATATATATAGATGGCAGCCGCGCACTTTTCGTTCCAGGGTGTTACGGCGATGTAGAAGGCAAACGCATCGGTCAGAACCCGGAAACCCAAACACTCCCGGCGGAAGGTATACGGAATATGACTGCGAAA
>JAGDBK010000083.1 GCA_017959065.1 Clostridia bacterium
CTGTTTTATTACATTGAAGTCTTTTACAACCGGAAAAGGCTTCACAGCAGCCTAGGTTACATGAGCCCGGTAGTCTACAGGATGAAGGAGATGGGCCAAAAAGCTGGATAGTCAGTGAGTAAGCATATGGCATAAAAGCCCACTACAAAATAGACTACCAGTCCAGTTGTGGTTAAAGGGTATAGTAATTTTAATAATTTTCCGACCATGATTTATATTGATCCAATTGACGGTTATATTAAATCCTCAACCGTTCCCGGAAACGGAGCAGTAACAATTCCTTTTGATGGCAGTACTTACGTACTGGATAAAGCCTTTGCCGTTTATGGGAATACCAACTGAAGCCATGATAAAAACAAAACTCCAATCAGTTCTGAAGAATCTTGCCGCGATCCTGATCCTTTTTATCGTGGTTACTTTCGTCGTGTTCCTGTTCAGACACCTGCGGCCCACAGGCGGGATGCTGTATGCCGGGGATTTTCGGAACGGCTTTGAACTGTACGTAGAGGAGGCCTGTACTTTCTCAAGCGTCGGGGAGAACCAGCCAAAGCGGGAGTCTCCCCATTCCATGTGGCGGGTTTCCGATGAGAAGCTTAAGGAAACTGTTTACGATATCTGTCGGAAGATAGAGACATACTGCGAATATGACGATGCCATACACTCGTTTTTCGGAAATCCGGATTGGGAATATTACCCGCGGATCTATCTGATTACGGACTCGGTCTGTTACCGGATCGAAATCGTTAACTGGAACAATTATCCGAACGGGACCGTGCCGGATCTCGAAAAGATGTACGGGAAACCGCTGCTGCGCGTTTATCGGATCGATCTGTCCCTGAAGCCGGAATCGGATTCCCTTTATGATTTCGTGAAGAACTATTTCGGCCCCGATACTATGAATAAGGAGCACAAATGGGGCTGGTATTCGACTCTTTCGCAAAAAGGTCAGGATCAGCTGCTGAAGCTGGTTCAAATTGTCGGCACGTGGAATGCAGAAAACGTTTTTCTCTTTGAGTAAAGCTCTGATCCCGTGAAAAAGTTTGCAAAATCAGGCTGAAAAGCTTTAAAAAAGTGTTGACAGACCGGAGCGCTTCTGCTATAGCAGCAGAGCCGCGTTTCCGGTCTTTTATTAATGTCCCGGAAATCTGCGCATGGTTACTCCTTTTTTTGTCCCCAAAACCTGCGAATACATATCTGTCATTTTATATTCTTAATGGGATTGTAGCATCTTCCGAAAAGGTCTGTTTTATGCTATGATTCGAGTTGTCGAGAGGTGGAAGACCTCGACAACTCGAAATTTGTGAGGATGACGCAAAATGAATTATAAGGTGATCGATAAAGAAACTTACTATAGAAAAGGCGTGTTCCGTCATTTCACAGAAGATTGTGCGTGTTCGACTTCCATGACATCGAGGATTGATGTTACCGATCTTGTTCATCATTCCAAAGAGACGGGGACAAAGTTTTACATCAACTTTCTTTTTAGGGAAAAATGCCGGCCGTGCATGAATACTTTTCGAACGAGGAAGTATCGCGCTATGAGGATTTCTGGCCGCAGACGATGGAAGAAGTGGCAGAGGGCCTCGATGAATGGAAAGACATGGACAACCGCATGGCCGTCGTTCTGAAGGAGACCGGCGAACTGATCGGAAGCGCCGGATACTGGGACGATGAGGAAGACGAAGACGGAGAAACGGAATACTCGATCGATTATGATTTCAACCCGAGATTCTGGCACAAAGGATACGCCTTCGAGGCCGCAAGAGAGGTCGTGCGTCATCTGACGGAAGATCTGCACGTAACAGAGATTTGGGGAGACTGCGACGAGAGAAATGTCGCGTCGGCAAAGCTGCTGGAGCGGCTGGGTTTTGAACTGATCGAAACCGTTGACGACGCCTATAAAGAAGACGCAGACGGGAACCCCATCATGATCCGGTCCAAAGTCTACAAATTTACCGTATAAATCAATCTTTTCGGAGGAACCTTTTATGGATAAGAAAACGATAATGAAAAACCTGGCTCGGGCGCTGCAGGAAAAGGACGCCTTCAACGGAACCTGGCTCTATGCGGAAAATGGCGAGATCGTGAGTAAAGGCGCTCTCGGCTTTAGGGATCCCGAAGACACGCTGCCGATCACGGAGGATTCGATATTCCAGCTGGCCTCGGTCAGCAAAAACTTCACGGCGGCAGCGGTCATGCTGGTGGTGCGGCAGGGCCTTCTGGGCCCGGAGGATAAGATCACGAAGTTCTTCCCCGAACTGACGGCCTATGAGAGCGTGACGGTCCGGCATCTGCTGAACCACACGAGCGGCATTCCTGATTACTTTGACGACATGGACTGGTTCACCAAAATCTGGAAGGAAGAAAAACGGGTCCCGGGCAACGACGAGATCCTGCGTTTCCTCTGCGAAACCAAAGCGAAGCCGTACTTCGCCCCCGGGGAGGGCCTGCATTATTCCAATACCGGCTACAACCTGCTGGCACTTTTAGTGGAACGGCTCTCCGGCGTTCCCTATGAGGAATTCCTGCAGAAGAACATCTTCGAACCCGCCGGTATGACATCCACCCGCTGCTGCCATATCCGCAGGGACGGCGTTCCGTTTGAGAATTATGCGCAGGCGACGGTGTATGATGGCGACAAATGCGTTGCCGACGTGGACTCCGAAGAGGTCGGAGATGTCGTTGCCTTCGACGGCCTAAACGGCGACGACTACGTGTTTACCAACATCTTCGATATGCTCAAATGGGACCGTGCGCTGCGCGAAGGCAAGGTGCTCACGCTTAAGGAGCAGCAGCTCATGTACACCCCCGGCAAGCTGAATAACGGCGAAAAGGCCATTTACGATGAAGAAGACGGGCTGGGCTACGGCTTCGGCTGGGCCATCGGACAGGAAGAAGAGTTCGGACTCATCGTCAGTCACAGCGGCGGCATGCCGGGCGTTGCCACCTGGTTCGAACGCTTCATCGACGCGGACAGGACGCTTGTGATCTTAAGCTGCCGGGACTACCGGGACGTCAGAGCGTATGGGGGCTACTGGGACGGCATGGAAGCGATCGCAAGGGACAAGGAACCGGAACCCGTCGTTTGTATCGAGGATATCGCGCGTAAGGATCCTGACAAGTCAAATTGGGAGAGCTTCTGCGGCAAGTACGAGCATCTCGAGGACGCCGATTTCATCGTCGACGAGGTCTTCCTGAAGGACGGGGAGCTTCATGCCAACGCTCTCGACGAGGACGGCGATCCGCTGAGCTTCCGCCTCTATCCCATCGGGGAAGATGAGTTCGGCCGCAAGGGCGGCATGTTGAAGCTGAAGTTCGGTGACGGCTGTCTGATGATGGATGACGTGACCTGCAAAAAGCTGTAAGAATTCTGCAACAGGGCGGAGGGGAGCGATCCCCGCCGCCTGATGCTTTGCGGGCAGATCCGGAAAACAAACTGTTTCTTTTTATGGCAGGAGTATGCTATAGTACAGGAAAGAGACAATCAGCCGGATAGCCGGAGAATCAGTGAGCAATCATGTGGTTTTTGAATGGAGGATCTCACGATGATCAGACGAAAAATGGGCGGAACAGGGCGCGGATCGGAAAACAGACTTTCAAAGCGCCGGAACGGTGCATCGGGGATCCTGTCCCTGATCCTGATCGTATCGATGCTTCTGAGCGCCTGCGGCGGCGGGAAACCTGAGCCGTCAGGGGCCGAAACAAAGGCACCTGGCACGTCCACTGCAAGTGTTCCGGCTGCGTCCGGGACAGAAGCTTCAGCCCCTTCGGGCAAGACGGAAGAGACGGAAGCGGTGCTGTCGCCGGAGAAGACAAGCGTGACGACAAAAGACGGGATCACGGTCGACGTCGGCGAATATGTGCTGGATGGAGAAGCGGTGCTGTCTGTCAGCCGGCTGGACGGAGAGGATCACACGGAGGACGGGTACAAGATCGACGTATACGATATCCAGCTTGGAGATCTGCATGAACTGGGCGACTTCATCACGATCCGGATCCCGTATGATACGGCGTACTGCGAAGCGGGGCAGGACCCTGCGAAATGCGTCGGGGCAAAGTACAAAAACGAGCAGACCGGAAAGTGGGAGGACGTCCTGTTTGAAGTGGATGCCGGGAAACAGGAGCTGGTCATCTATACCGACCACCTGTCCTGCTTCGGAATCTTCTACGTGTCGAATGAAGGACGGCGAAATGCTGAGATCACCGATATCCTGAGCGACGGTTTGTATATGAGCAAAGAACAGACGATGGCTTTTGCTTCGAGGATCGCGGCGGATGATTCTTCGGTGAAAAAGGATCTCTCTGATTATGCGGAGAAAGTATCGGAAACGATGTTCGATTGGGTTGACAGGCTGGATAACGCGATCAACGTTGCCACGTTAGGAGGCGTCGACGTTCCCGAATGGTTATCCACGGAAATCCCCGAAACCAACCAGAGCCTGTTCTCGGCTCTCGGTTATATTGCCACGGCAACGAACCTCATGAAGCTGGCTTTGAAGGACGCCTCAGGCAAAAGCGTGTCCGACGGAGAGGTACTGAATCTGATCAGAGACGTCGCGAGCAAGGTGACAACGTATTGGGCCGGGAAGTTTACTTCTCTGGGGGCCGAAGCGCTTAACGTGGGAATGGCCGGCGTTCTGATTATCGACAAGATGCTGACCGCTTTCGCGGAGGAAGCACAGGCGACGAGGCTTGAAGACATCCAGTACGTTTATCATCACTACAACGAAGGCTTTACCGCGACCTGGGCCCATAAGCTGATGACGCCGAAGGACTGGCGGGAAAAGGTCATCGAAGTGATCGAGAAACACCCGGATGATCCGGAAATCGCGATCAGCGCGCTGGAAACCGGGTTCCGGAAATACGCTTCCGAGTTCTTCGAGCTTACCGGGGACCAAATGTCGGAAGTGGCGGCCGCCGTGCCGAACGTTACGGTCAAGCGGATCCCGAATTTCACGGATGAGGAAAAAGAGCAGATGATCGGCGAATACGTCGCCTATCTGAAGGACAAGGTAATGCCTGCCGTTTTAAAGAGCGTTCAGACTTATATGGTCAAAAAGAGCGAGCAGGCGGAACTGGCTGCCATGAACAGCATAAAAGATTTCTATAACACGAAGATCACGATCAAGATGGAGGAAGAGCTGCCTGAGAACGGCAAGTCTCAATACGCCGGTTACAAGCTTCGCTTTGCTCCTTTAAAAGAGAGCGCCGATAAGACGAGCTGGTCCGGTAAATGGCCGGAAAACGGGGAGATCACCGCTTCCACGACACTGATCGGTCTGATGAGCGCCGGCTTCCCTCATACGGTAGAATTTTTTGCCCCTAACGCCGATATGGACAAGGACAAACCGGAATTTACAGTCCCGTTTGTCATTTCCATACCGACGATCACGGTAAAACTGGGCGCTGCGTCGACGGTGAAAGACTGGGACGGCAATTTTGCCGGGACGGCCCTGCCGGGCCCCGTGACCGCCGGAAAGATTACGGAATGGACTGTTAAGTCCGACAGTGTCACCATCCGCATTGACGGGATGACTTATCAGGAATATATCGCATATTGCAAGACGCTGGAAGCCCTGAACGGCTGGAAGGTGTATGAGGGGGACTATCCGGAGGACACTGCTCATTTCCCTGCCGACTACAACGACCGCTCAAAGGTCTATTTCACCGGCAGTTACGGGACGCTTCCCCGTATTTCAGTGCAATACTACAGCGACAAGACCTGCGAAGGAAACGGGTTACCGCATTTCTGCATGTTCGTTTTCTTTGAGTGGTAATGATCGCTTCGTTAAGAGGCAGGGCGGCAAGCCGTCAGGCGTGATTTTTTAGAAGCATATGGAAAAAGCAGAAGTATCGCGTGAAAAAACGATTGTCAGGACCAGCATCATCGGGATCATCGCCAACGTGTTCCTGGCCGGCTTCAAAGCCGTGATCGGCCTGATGGCAAACTCTATCGCCATCGTCCTGGATGCGGTCAACAACATTTCCGACGCGGGCAGTTCATTGATCACCATCGTCGGAACGAAACTGGCCGGGAAAGAGCCGGACAAAAAGCATCCGTTCGGGTACGGGCGGATCGAATATCTGAGCGCCATGATCATCTCCGTGATCGTGTTGTATGCAGGTATTACGTCCTTCGTGGAATCTGTAAAACAGATCATTCATCCGGAGACACCGGACTACAGTACGATTTACTATTTCTATATGACGTCTGCAGACCGTGAGTTTGCCATCGGGTACTACTATGATGCAGTGGCGAAACCGCATGGTATTTCGCGAGAGGAGTTTCGTCAGACGCTGGATTATTTCCTGTTTTATGAGTATTGTGAATGGGTTATGCTTGGAAACCGCTACAATGGACGTGACGATGAGAGATATGCGTACTATCTGAATTTGGCAGAACAGCTGGCAGAAAAACTGGTTTAGTTTTACAAATTCCGGTTTATGGAGGTGTATAAAATGGCAAAAAAAGAAACCAGATTTGAAGTGGTATACAAAGAAGGAGCTCAATTAAAAGACGACGGTCTTCGTCAGATTCTTGTAGACACGGAGACCGGAGTAAATTATCTTGTATGGAAATCGGGATATGCTGGAGGCATTACCCCTCTGCTTGATTCCGAAGGGAAAGTTGTTGTGACCTTTGATAAGCGATAAATTCCGGTTTGTCGAGAGCTCTGAAAACTGAATAGCCAGTTTTTCAAGCCAGAGGTGTAAGTTTCCGGCTTCTTTTATAGAGGTCGTTTTTGTTGTTCGGATGAAATATGACATATGAATCAGTTAAGTGATCTGGAAAATGGGGGGTCAATAAGGTCAATAAAACCAGAAGTGCAAAATATGTTGATATAGCGTCATATTTGCACTGTCTCAAAAGGTTTGCACGTAACCCCCTCGCGCGAAGTGCGAGGTTCAAAGCTTGCAAAGCAAGCTTCATCCAAAAAAGCCCCGGGAGGGGCTTTTTTTGTGCTCATTTCAGAGGGGTCAATAACAAACGGGGTAAAACATATGCGATGACTTATTGAGGGGCGGAGAAGCCTCTTATTTGTGAAGGAAGCCCTTCCTGCGATCCGGAACGGCTTCGATCCGCCCGTTTGGCTTATATTTCCGGTAGCCTCTACTAAAAAGTGCCGGCTTATGCTATGATTTGATTTGCCGGGATATTCCGGGCTGCCGGTCATGATCTGCGGGGGTCGCAGCCGAAGCGGCTCATTTGCCGGATAAGGAGAACGGGTAAGGGAAAGACGGAGTTTATGATAGAAGTCAATGAATTAAGCAAGGTGTTCCGGAAGCCGATCCGCGGGACCGGCGTGTCCGGGATGGTGAAGACCCTGTTTTCGCGAAAATATGAGGAGATCCGGGCGGTGGACAAGATCAGCTTTACCGTTCCCGACGGGCAGATCGTGGGATACATCGGTGCGAACGGCGCAGGGAAATCGACCACGATCAAGATGATGTGCGGGATCCTGACGCCGACCTCCGGCAGCATTCTCATCGACGGTGTGGAACCTTACCGCAGGCGGCAGCAGGTCGCACAGCATATCGGCGTCGTCTTCGGCCAGAAGACGCAGCTGTGGTGGGACATTCCTCTGATCGAGTCGTTCAAGGTCCTGAAAGAGATCTATCAGGTCTCTGACGCCGACTATAAGGAACGGATGGACTTCCTCGGAGAGGTCCTGGACATCACGCGCTTTCTCTCGCAGCCGGTGCGCACGCTCTCACTCGGTGAACGTATGCGGGCGGACCTCGCGGCGTCGATGCTCCATAATCCGCGCATTCTCTTCCTGGATGAGCCGACCATCGGAATGGACGTGCTGGTGAAGGAGAAGATAAGACAGGCGATCCACGCCCTGAACAGGACATACGGCACGACAGTTGTACTGACCACGCATGACATGAACGATATCGAGGATCTTTGCTCGCGCATCATCCTGCTTGAAAAGGGAAAAATCCTTTACGACGGACCGCTGACGAGCCTCAAAAATCGCTTCGGCAACATCAAGACGCTTACGCTGACCGTTCCGGCGGATATCCGGGCGGAGACCGCACCGGTGCTTTCACCCGATGTCGCCCTGTCGGAGGAGGACGGTCGTCTTATCCTGCGATTTGACGCGGACAAGACCGCACTCGAGCAGGTGATCCAGTATGCTTTTCGGGATCTTAAGGCCATGGATATGAAGATCGCCGAGATCTCCATCGGCGATGTGGTGAAGACGATCTTGGAGCAGCAGGAGGCAGAGCATGCTGAAAAAATATAAGCCCTTCCTCCGCGCGGGAGCCATCGACACGATGGCCTACCGCTTCAATATCCTGATCTGGGCGGTCATCACGGTATGCCAGGTGGCCTGTCTGGTCTTTTTATGGCTGGCGGTCTACCGCTCGAGCGCAGGCGGCATGGACGCCGAGATCCACGGTTTTACTTACCGTGAGATGATCGCCTACGTCGTGCTGACGACGATCTTCAATTTCGTGACATTCAACAACGACACGCTGTGGAACATAAATACTGATATCAAAAAAGGCACGATCGGCAATTATCTCATTAAGCCCATCAGCTACCGCGGGAAATTCGCCGCGACCAGTTTCGGGAGCCTTCTCACGATGACGCTGATGTTCGGCGTACCGCTTTACACCGCGGCTTTGGTAACGCTCGGCTGTCTTGGCTTTCTGCCGGATCTTACCTTCCCGGCCTTTTTTGCACATCTGGCGCTGTTCCTGTTGGCCGGACTGTGCGCTTCGCTGCTTAATGACACGATAGCCTACATTTTCGGCGTGCTGTGCTTTTACACTTCTTCCGGCTGGGGGCTCAATTCGCTGAAAGAAACACTGGTCGCTTTTCTTTCCGGTACGCTCCTGCCACTGGCCTTTTTCCCGGCGGGCCTGCGGGAAGCCGTCAGTTGGATGCCCTTTGCGGGCATGAGTCAGAATCCGGTCCTTATCCTAATGATGAAATACGATCTTGCTCAGTCGCTGCGCTGCCTCGCACTGTCAGCTGCCTGGATCGTCCTGCTGGAGCTTTTCGCGAAGCTCCTGTTTACGCGCGCGGTCCGCAAAGTCACGGTGCAGGGGGGCTGACATGCGATACGTTCATCTGTATTTTACCTGTATCAAGCGCAGCATGATATCCCGGCTCGAATACAAGAAGGACACGATGATAGCCCTGTTTTCGTTCTTCTTCTCCAACTTATGTTCTCTGGCCGCGCTGTATTTCATCCTGCAGTCCATCCCGGCTCTTGCGGGGTATTCGCTGCCGGAGGTCGGATTTTTCTACGGCTTTTCGATGCTGCCCATCGCGCTCGATCACCTGTTCAGCGACGAGTTCTGGCTCGTGGCCTACCGCCGGGTCAAAGACGGGGATATGGACATGCATTTCCTGCGCCCAGTGCCGGTGATCTTCCAGGTGTTTGCCGAGACTTTCCAGCCGGAAGGCTTCGGCGAGCTGATCCTGGGCGTAGCTCTGATCGCGGTCTGTGCATCATCTCTTACAGTAAAGGTCACTTTGGGGGCGATCGCCGTGCTTTGTATCGGCGCAGTCTTCGGCGCTGTTATCATCACTTCACTCAAGGTGTCGATGGCAGCGCTCGCCTTCATTTTCAAACGCAGCGGACCGCTGCTGCAGATCATCTACAATTTCTCAAACTACGCGAAGTATCCGCTGGCTATTTATCCGGCCTTCATCCGGGCGATGCTGATCTTTCTGCTGCCGTTCGGACTGTTCATTTCGCTGCCGGTCGATACGCTGCTTTACGGTACCCACGATCCCTGGCTGCTCTGCCTTGCGATCATCATCTGCGCCGCCGTCTTCTTCGCCCTTGCTGTGCGCATCTGGACTCTCTGCGAGCGCCGCTATGAATCGACGGGGAGCTGAAAATATAGCTGCGGGACTATAAGGTGTATTGCGTCACAGCGAAAATCCGGGAGCTTTCAGACAAAGAGCCGGTTGGTTTTTTGCCCTGAGTGTGGTATTGTATTCGTATCACCGGGCAAATCGATCCGAGCGGCGCTGCTTATGGCCCGGACGAATAAGGAGGGACGTATGGAAATGACCTTTCGCGCTTTCATAAAGAAATACTGGCTGCAGACGGCGGCCGTGCTCTGCAGCATGGTGGTTTTCCTGTTCTGGATCGCCCTGCGCGTCAACTGGGCGGGCATCTCCAAGTTTCTGGGAGCGGATACTAACCCCAGCTTTCTTGTGATGAATCTGCCGCTCATGATCTGCGTTCTCATGGGCGTGATCCTGCTGCTTAC
>JAGDBK010000010.1 GCA_017959065.1 Clostridia bacterium
CAGACTTCGTATGCCAACCAGACTAAAAAAGCTATTACAAACACGTTTATCGCTGAAGCCATGACCTCTTTCCTCAAGGAGAAGCTGGAGGTGTTTTTCGCGGAGAACCCGATGGCAGCCGAGGCGTTTGCAAATCAGGTGCTTATTAACCGGCGCAGCCGGGAACGCGCGGAAACGACGAGGATAGATATCAAGAAGAAACTGGTCGGGACCATGGACATCACCAACAGGGTGGAGATGTTCGTGAGCTGCCGCAGCAGGGACCCGGAGATTTGCGAGCTGTACATAGTCGAGGGAGATTCAGCCCTTACCTCTGTAAAACTGGCGAGGAATGCGGAATTTCAGGCCGTGATACCAGTAAGGGGAAAGACTCTAAACTGTCTGAAAAGCGGTTATGACAAGATCTTCAAGAATGACATCATTGTGGATCTCCTCAGAGTAATAGGATGCGGAGTCGAGATCAGCGGTAAGGTCAAGGGAGACCTTGCTCCTTTCGACTACGAATCTCTGAGATGGTCAAAGATAATTCTTTGCACGGATGCGGACGAGGACGGATTCCAGATAAGGACGCTCCTTCTGACGATGTTTTACAGACTTCTGCCGACACTGATAGAAAAAGGCAGGATCTACATAGCCGAGTCTCCTCTTTTCGAGATTACTGCCAAGGATGAGACTCTGTTCGCATACAATGAGTTCGAAAAGGCGGAGATCACGAAAAGGCTTGAAGCCGAGGGGAGAAAATATACGCTTCAGCGTTCCAAGGGCCTCGGCGAGAACGAGCCGGACATGATGAAGCTTACCACTATGGATCCGGCCACACGCAGGCTGATAAGGATCAATCCGTGCGAAGCGGAAGCGACATACGAGATATTTGACATTCTTCTCGGTGACAATCTGCCGGCCAGAAAAGATTATATCTCAGTCCACGGAAACGAATATATAGCCGCTGCTGACATATGATGCCTCAGATACGGATGAACGGGACCGCTCATTTCTCGGAGCGGTCCCTGTTTGTTTTTTTCGCGATCATCAGATTCAAGGAACGGAAAGCAACGGACATTCCCCAGGTAGCGAGACAGATGGACGCGTAAATTACGATCCCGAAACCCATGCCCCATGCTGTAAAACCGTAGAAATCGTTCGGCGCAGGCATCTCGCCGACACCGTTGACAAGAATGTTGGCAAGATAGAATGCCCCGTACAGAAACACCGCAAGCACAGGAAATAGCGTGACCGTGAAACGGTGATAAGGCCTGCAGAAAAAAATGAATTCGGCAAATGAGACCAGAGGCACTATCAGGTGCATGAACATGAGCGTGCCGGAGTACAGGCCGGCATATCCGAAAGCCGGGCCGAGAAAAACCAGAACAACAGTAAAAGTGACCATCAGACACACTGTCGCCGTATATTTCACAGTCTCGGCAAACACCCGCAGCCGTCTGACCGGGACGGAAACGACAAAAAGGATGCATGCCATGGCCTCAAACAGATTGGAGAGAACCGTAAAGTACTTTACATTCCAGAATCCGGAGGACTGCAGCCGTTCTCCGCGCGCGGATAAGGACATGCTTATCCAGGTGAACAGTATCAGACCGAACAGAAAAAGGTTGAAAATGAGTCTGATCCGGTCGGACGTCTTGTTTTTCTCTTCCATTTTCTTCACCGTACTAATCATATATCATTTTATGTCCTTTATTTGGGACATGTGCTCAAGGATCCGTGCCATAACAGGCCTTATCGCGCTTGCCATCCGGTAGAATCCCAGATCATTCGGGTGAACTCCGTCAACCGTGCAGAGATAGCGGTCATCCCTAACTGTTCCGAACATTTTCTCGCCGTCGACAAAATAGACGTTTTTGTCTCCGCGGGCACGCGCCCGGCTGTAAGTCCTGTAAATAACGTTTCTGCACTCGTCGCTGCTGCTCCAAAGGTAGAAGTCCGGCCTGGACAGGAACAGCACCGGAAGATCCGGGCAGTTTCTGCGTATGGTTTTGAAAAAGTCTTCGTGGGTCTTCTCCAGAAATTCGGGATTTGGGGCGTTTTCATCATAATCGCATACAAAAAAGATCATTTCGTCCTTCAGCATGCTGATGTATTCCGCCATCACCTGTTCTCCGCGGGCGCTTCCGTTGAAACCCAGATTGTAAAAGTCAAGGTCGAACCATCTTGAGAGCAGAGCGACATAATCGTTGGCGGGAGTGCTGCTGAAATTTCCCTCGGTTATCGACGACCCGTAGAAGACTGCCTTGGAGAACCTGTACGGTGTCGGATCCTCCACATGAACGCTGTCGTCGTCAAAGGATACCTCCACGTTTTCAATCTGCTCTTTGCCGGGAAGCCAAAGGGTCACGTCCTCCATTACCGGTTTCTTCCTGAATGTGCCTTCGAAGCATTTGGAACTGTAGTCCGGAGGACAGAGCGTTCCAGAGAAGAAGGAGGTCTTCCGGTCTCCAGTCATGACGCTGACGGACTGGGCGCATCCGCGCCCGAGATATTCGTGCCGGCTGAGAGTCTTCAGAAATACCCTGACCGTGAATTCGGGGGAGTCCGTACGGAATCCTATCCTGGCTCCAGGTGTTATCAGGGCACCCCCGTTCAGTCCGCTGCTGACGGTGCGTACATTGTCTGGAAGCCTGACAAATCTGTGTGTCTTTTCAAAGCCGGGAACGCCAAAGACCTTTAAAGGATGATCGGTACACGAAAATGTTTTCATGACTCTCCTCCGCGGTCGTTGTCCGGATGTTCCCCTTCTTCAAGGATCTTTCCGATCATAACGGAGATCTCTTCCAGTCCGCGGGCGTCTTCATCGGAGAACCTCCCGGGGGTTGTGCTGTCTATATCCATGACTCCGAACAGCCTTCCCGAAACGGACAGGGGAAAAACGGCCTCAGACCGTGAGGCGCTGTCGCATGCGATATGTCCCCTGAACGACAGGACATCCTGGACTATCAGCGGTTTTCCTTTCTCCGCGGAAGTGCCGCATACTCCCTTTCCAATCGGAATATAAACGCAGGCCGGTCTGCCCATGAACGGGCCGAGGACCAGACGGTCTCCGCGAAGGATATAGAAGCCGGCCCAGTTAATATCATCAACCGAATTGAATATGAGAGAAGCGGCGTTGGCAAGGTTTGCAGTTGGATCGAATGACGGAGGGCACAGTGCGGCAAGTTCCGATTTTAGCGTCCGATAATCTGTCATATGTTATTTCCTGTCTTATGGTCATTAGAAAAACAGGCGGAGAGAAATCTCCGCCGGTTTTATTCTGTTTATTGTCAGCGGGCACAGTCGCACCCGTATCCGTATCTGCTTATGAACTCATTCTGGGACTGAGTGCTGAATTCAATGAACTTCATGGAATAGCCGCCGATTCTCACTATCAGGTCCTGATGCCTTTCGGGATGCACCTGGGCGTCCTTCATGTCCTCAAGAGTGGCTGTTGTAATCTGGGCGAGCTGTCCGCCTATCTTCATGAACGTCATCATTACGGAAATGATCTTTTCGCGCATCTCGTCGTTCTGCATGAGAGTAGTCGGGATCAGGACGTTGGAAGTCGAACCGCCGACACCGAGTTCAAGGGGCATGCGTGCAACCGAATTAAGCATCGGTGTAAGTCCGCTCTGATCGGCTCCGGTACGCGGGCCGATCGTGTTGCCGAGAGGTTCTCCTCTGAACCTGCCGTCCGGAAGCGCTCCGGTGCATTCGCCGTATCCGATTCCGCCCTCAAGAAGCGAGCAGGCGCCGGTGAAGACGTCTCCTCGGCGAGATCTGTATTTCCTTATCTCGCCCCAGAACAGCCTGAGCACCCTGGCTGCCATCTCGTCTGCACCTATGTCGTCGTTGCCGTATTTAGGAACGCTAAGAAGCTTCTGCCTTACATCCTCATACCCTTCGAAATTAGCCAGAAGCGCGTCATAGACCTGCTTGAGCGTCAGTTCGTTCGAATCGTAGCAGAGAGTCTTCAAAGCGTAGAGAGAATCACCGACGGCACCGTGTCCGGCGGTCTCGATAACACCGAAATTGTAGATCGTACCTCCGTCGTCGTGCTGGACTCCGCGTTCGATGCAGGCTTCCGTCATTGTGGATTTTACGAGCTTTGAGTAGTTGGCGATCCTGATCTCCTGGCCTCTGTTGCAAAGCGTGAGATAGATCGGGGTAAGGTACTCCACCTGTTTGACAAACGCGTTCCACAGATCGTCGAAAGTCTTGTAGTCCATCAGGTTGCCGGTGTCGATGCTGCACTTGTAGTTTTCGCAGGGATCCACGCCGTTGAACATCGCAAACTCGAGAAGTTTCGCAAGATTGATCGAGCCGTCCTCGCATCCGAAATTGCTCTTGCCGGGGATCTCTATCTCCTGACATCCGAGAAGTGAATAGTCACGCGCGTCGCGCTCCGGCACCCCGTAATCCATAAGTGCGGGGACCACGTTGAAATCGCTTGCAAGAGTGGGATCGGACATGCCTTCGGACCACATGAGAACCACAAGCTTCATAAGGTCGTGGGGAGTCTTTTCATGGACTCTGACCGACATTCTCGGGTGAGTCTCGTGAAGAGTCCTCATGACCCTGAGAACATGATATGTGATATCGTTGGTAGCATCCTCCCCGGTCTCGGGAATAACGCCCGATATTGTCATGTTGTGAACACCGTGTTCCCAGAATTTCATGAACAGAGCGGTAAGAGTGTCGTAATCGCTTTCCGATCCTGTCCAAAACGGGAACATGTACTGGTCGAATCTTCCGATGCAGTCGACCCAGTCCCAAAGCGAGAAGAACCACATGAGCTGGGCTGCCTGAAGGAATGTCGTGGGTTTGTCGCGGGAGATGCTTCGGCAGTTCTTCTCTATGGCTAGAAGCTGTTCTCTCTTTTCATCGCTGTCAGCCTCTTCGGCAAGGGACTTTGCCTTGTCGGCGTGCATTATGATCCACTCCGAGAAACCTTCCAGGATGATGCGGCAGGCACGGTAAAAGTCCTTCTTCGTGGTGTCCGAGGCATCTGTTCTGCTGTCATAGTATTCTATCTGATCCAGAACTCCGCCGACGCCCATCGTCAGAAGTTTCGGATAGCTCGGTATTGTGTGGCCCTGATATCCGCCGGCCCACCAGGCGCCGGTGATCGTGTCATAGGCTTTCCGGTCTCCGCCGAACAGTTTGATGCCCAGATTCTTGATGGACCTGTAATCATCGGGGACCATTCTGTCGCGAAGCTTCTTGATCCTCTCGCTATCATCATTGTATATGCAGATTCCGAAATGAAAGTGTTCTTCGACATCTCGTCTCGGACGGGGGAATCCGACAAGTATATCGTCATCGAAAAAGATCGGTTCGGAAACGAGCCATGATCTTACGATCGCAAGAGCCTCACAGACCACATACGGTTCGTTTTCGTATTCCTCGAAAACATCCTCGAACGGAGTCTTGCCGTCATTCGGCATTCCGGTCGCGGTATCCTCACGTGTCCTGTTGGAGTGCAGCCTTTTAAGGATACCTTCCTTTATTTTTCCGGTTCTTTCGGAAAACTCGAATTTCTCAAAAATATCTGACATGATTTTGCCCTCCGTTCATGGACTTTACGACACCTGAAAAGGTTGGAGCGTCTTTAATAATTGCTATATATTTATTATAAATTAAGCAGTGGCGTTTTTCAAGTTATTTGTTGCCCTATTTACTGAGGCGAAGATGCATAGAAACATCCTTAAAACGCTATGCTGGAATCCCGCTGAAGATCCTTCTCACCCCCGGCGCGCGTCACGGAGAGGCGCATCCCAGAAAACGGTCCCCCCCAGCTTTAATGATATAGCGTCTATATGCTCTCTGAGACTGTCGAGAAGAAGCGCTTCGCGCTTTTTCGATCTTCTCCCTGGACCGCTGAATAATTCTTCCGACTGATACGCGTCATATGATCCGGCGAAGTCATTCTCGGCGCAGTGTGGGAAGAATGAGACGGCCGCCTCATATCTGATAAATCCCGATCCGGAATCTGACACGAGGGTAACGAGAGCTCCTTTTCTTGGAACACCGTTGAAATCGCACTTGGCGGAAAAATATTGCTCGTAAACATTGATTACTGCCATACATAAGACCCTTTCTGATAATAACAAATTATTTGAAGCGATTCCGTTTCATTATTGATCACGGCCTTTTTCAAGAATATAGAAATCGCAAATGTAATCGTAACCGTCCCATTCCCGGGTCATCGGAACGCTGTGGGTGTATACGAAACCGTACCCTTTGCAGAGCGCGGCCGATGCAGCGTTCTCCCGGAAGCACCCGTAAATGAACGAACTGCCTCCGAGTTCGCCGAAAGCCAGATCTACGAGCGCTTTCAGCACTTCTTTTCCGTATCCCTGCCCCTGGTATCTCCGGGCGATGCATATGCCGGTCTCCTCGAAAACACCAGGTGAAACCGGCCTTATCCCGCAGAACCCTATCGGTTCGTCGCTGTCTTTCAGACATACGAAAAACGCGTCGTTATCCTTCTGTATCGCCTTTGTCCTTTCCATCCTCGACATGGCATCTTCTTCGGTATGCGTCGGTTTCCAGAGCATGGTACGGGCGATCTCATCGTCAGACCATATGTTCCGCCATATCATTCCGAGATCGCTTTCCTCGGCTTTCCTGATGATCAGGTTATCTGTTTCTATCCTTTCCGTCATGATCCTTTCTCCTGTTTGTTTACGATCATCGTTCTGCTATTTCTGAAGCGACTTTAGCGAACCATCCGCCTGAGTTATGAAAAGATGCCTGATCGCCGGACTTCAAGGAGGCTATCAGACATCGTGGCAGCAATAGAGGAACGTCCACACTGTATATGAGGGCAGCCGTCAATTGAAATATCTCAGTCGGACACTTCGTATCCGGATCTTTCAAGGATATCCATTGCTCTTTCATAATCAGGGCTTTTTACAAGAATATAATCGGTGTTGTAAGTGGAAACGGCAAAAATCCCGATTCCGTTTTCTGCCAGGATCCCCGACAATTTGGACAGTACCCCCACCATTGAGAAGTCAAGGACGCCGTCTATACGGAATCCCCTCCATCCGTCGCTTCGTTTCTCCGCATTTTGAGGAACGCTTTCCGTGGGACATACCAGCGAGAGCTCCTCATCGGTCCTTGAAAAAAAGTAAAAATCCTTTTTCGCGTTAAAATCCGATATACTGGCTATCTTGCACACGGATAGATCAAAACAAAGCTTCTTCAGTTTCATTTCCATAGGTGTGGACCTCTTTCTGTTAAGGTCTGCCGGCGGTACCCTGAACAGACATCCGCAGGGTCAACGGCAGAAACCGGCGATCTCTTTTTCCAGCAGTCTGAATACATTTGCAACCAGAAAACCGTCTGCGACAGCATGATTGAGGCGGACGGAAACCGGCATCATAAGTTTTCCGCTCTCCTCCCTGTACCTGCCCCAGTTGACTATCGGGGCGAAGTAAAGAAATCCGTCCGGGAGCTCAATATTCAGCGAATCGTATGAGATCCATGAAATATAGGAAGCGTCGAACCAGTTCGGGTGGTTTTCAGCGTCCAGACCGTATTCTCTGGTTTGCTTCGCCTTTTCTATGTCTTTCTGAGCGTTGACATAAAATGATTCATAATCCTCGTAATAATTCGAATAGACTATCGTGCACGTTTCAGTGTCCTCGTGAAAGATATAATGCGCCGGATTGATCGATTTGTGACAGATCAGTTCGCCGGTCTGCCAAATGTATCCCATCCTGTAGTCCTCACGCGAATTAAGTACTTTCGACAGGATGTACAGAAAATTGATATAGAATTTCGTTCCGCTGCGTCTGGAAAAATCAGCAAGTGCACTGACGTCTATCCTTGATGTCACTGACGTTGAACATTTGCAGTCCTCGGTAAAGTGACGGAATACGCCATGACGGTAATACTTCTCCTTGTCAATGACTTTGAACCCAGCATCCATTTTAGACTCCTTCAGTTATTAATCAAAACCTTTGAAAGGCTGAAATCAGCCGAATCAGTTCATTTAGAGAGCTTGTCCATCAATTCCCGCATTTTGCTCTCAAAAAACTCCGCCGGGCATAAAGCTATTCCGTACTCGTCGCTCACCACGATCAAACGGTCCCCGCCGTTAAGACCGAACTTGTCGCGCGCTGCCTTGGGAATCACAAACTGTCCGCGTTCTCCGATTGTGACGGTCCCCCAAATGTTTTTTCCTTTGGGCGCAGGCGGGACGATACCGATGCCGTCTGCTTCCTCCGTTTTCATGAGGCTGTCTATTGTCACTCCGTATGCGTCGGCAAGGACAGCAGCCTTTTCTATGTCAGGCACGGTCGATCCATTTTCCCACTTCGCATATGCCTGCCGGGAAATGCCGATCTTTTCGGCTATCCGCTCCTGCGAATAGCCGTTGATCTTCCTGAGCATGACGAGATTGTCTTTCAGCATACCGTGCTCCCCTCTACAAGTCGATCCTTTCAAATCTTTCACACGATTTTCTGTATGAAACAAATGTCAGAAGGATAAACAAAATCGCTCCGGCAAGAAGCAGCGATATCTGCAGGATGATATGATCAAATCCAAAGGCATTCAGTGCTTCAAGTCCGGGAAAATGATGAAGAGCTTCTGCTATGCTTAAAGTTAGAAAAGCGATAATTATATATGTGAGGAACGGTTTGGAAAAAACGTATGCGGTCTTGAAAAATCCCCCGATGAAAATCAAGTTGAACAGACCGAAAATCAGTAAAGTCATGCCGAGAAAGAACGGGTTTGCGTTCATGAGAGCGTTTAGACGATATACGGGAACTTCCGAAAGGACTGTCATTCGCAGAAGCGTCAAAATGGTCATCACAAGAAACGCCGCTGCCTCAATCATTACTGAAAACAGGTATTTCCCTTTGACTACAGTGCTTTTTGCCACCGGAAGGAGAGCGGAAAAAACGATGTCGTTGGCTTCTCTGGCATTCTGAAAACTGTGGAATATTCCGAGAGTGGTGAAGAACGCACTGCAAAGTATGGGATACCCCGGACAAAGAGCAAGAAATGCGGAGCAAATTAAAATGTAGGACAGAACTGATGCGCTGAGACGCATCTCTTTTATTACCAGCGCTTTCATTGTCTTGCCTCCCTCTCCAGTCTCAGAAATGTCTCTTCCAGCGATTCTCCAGGATTGCCGTGATTATTTCTGAAATCATCCTTTGAACATGCATCGCGGATCTCTCCCTGACTGATATATATGATATTGTCCGCACACCGTTCCAGATCCGAGGTGATATGCGTCGAAAAAAGGATAGTCACTCCGTGCGATCTCAGTGTCATGAAGAGCTCGAGAAGTTCATCTCTGGAAAACGGGTCCAGCCCGCTGGTCGGTTCGTCGAGTATAAGTACTTCTGCACGGTGAGAAAGAGCAAGAAGCAGGTTGAATTTTACTTTCATTCCTTCCGACAGTTCAATCGGTTTCTTCTTTTCATCAAGACTAAACAGAGAGATATACTTTCTATAGGCAGCTTCATCCCAGTTTCGGTAGAACATCCTTGTCACATCGACTATATCCCGGATAGATTTCCTGGGGTACCAGCTTACGGTACCTGTAGAATAGCCTATCCTTTGTTTGATTTCTGTTTCATTCCCGGAGAGCGGTAATCCGAAAAAGGAAATGCTTCCGCTGTCGATATGAACCATATTCAGCATGGATTTGATAGTGGTTGTTTTCCCGGCACCGTTCCTTCCGATAAATCCGGATATCTTTCCTTCTTCAAGAGAAAAGGAAACATTATTCAGTTTAAACGCAGGATAGGTCTTGCAGATGCCTGCCAATTCAACAATACTCATAAAAACTCCCGATTAATGATTTGTGTGATTATTGTAATATACGGTTGCGGCGGAGTCAACCAACAAAAGATTACATAATTTGTAGAAAACAGTTGCCTTAGAGACTAAAGAGCGGGACAGGCGGATATGGGTCCGCCGACAAACCGATAATTGCTATTCTATCATCAAAACAAGTTCTATTTCATCTTCGCCCTCAACCCCGGTAGCAGAAAATCCCTTGCTTTCATACAGCCTTTTTGCTATGGAATTATTTTTGTTGCAGGTCAATGCGATTCTGTCCGAGCTTCCAAACGGCTTGAACCTGATATAGTCAATGATACGATCCAGGGCTTCGCTTCCGTATCCTCGTCCCTGCATCGATTCGTCGATCATCATGTGCCAGATGTCATACTCCGGGATATCATAGTCGTAGATTACCATAACATATCCAACCATCGTCCCTCCTGAATATATTCCGAAAGGCTGGCACTGATTTCGGTAGACATATGCCTGTGCAAGGCTCCGTATTGGATGAGAAACAAAACGATCCTGCCTGGGTGCAAGCTTGAGATTGAATGCGTCAATGAAATAATCTTCCGTTATTTCTTTCAGTTCTATCATTGGTTCTTCCTGAATAGCGATCGATCTGTTTTTTGTCAATAATACGACGGTCTCGACAAGCAAGAATTTGTACACCTTATATAGGCTTTCGTGCGAAAATCAGGAATCTGTGTGCCGTCCCCTCTATTTTACCATCCGTTTCAATGATCCTCTGCAGTTGCAACAACCGATCAAAGCATTTTTCTACCGAGAATCCGGGAAATTCCCATTCGATGATACGTGCGAACCACACGAAGGCTCCTACGTCGAAAAAACGGATTGGGCAAAACGCTTCTTCCGCCTTTACGATATCAAATCCTGCTTTTTCAAATACCTCATGCTGTTCTTTAAGATTATTGTGCGGGAACGGCTTTCCCATCCCGGGAAGGACTGCGTCAACTAATTCTCTGTCGTTTTCACTTCCAACTTGCTGTGTGACGAAGACCCCTCCGGCTTTCAGCATGCGCCGTATCTCTGGCGGATCGAGATCGCCATGGCGGTTAATGATGATATCAAAAGAATTGTCATCGAAGGGTACGTGAGAAGCGTCTGCGCACTCTCGCAGATCTACTCCCAAAGGCAGAAGCCTTTCACGACAGAGCTGCATGTTTGGAGGATAACCCTCTGTCGCGGCGGTATTCCCGTAGGGATGACGGAGCGACAGCAGAAATTCGCCTCCTCCTGTATCGTAATCAAGGAGCTTCATGTCATCACGAAGCAGTTCGCGTACGATTGCTTCGTAATCCCAGGGAAGAGAGTTTTCCTCTTCATACCTTCCGTGGATATGAGAAAAATCCCAGCCTTTGATTTGCGCAATGTCCTCTTCCTTTTTCCATATCATTCTCAATTCTTCAGACGTCATTTTTTCTCGCAAATTCCGTTTTTTCGTCAATCCAACACATTACAAATGTGTTGTCACATTAATTGCTCCCAGACAGTGTATCCTTACGACGCGGTTATCATCGGTTTCGGATATCTGCCGCAAATGTTCCGAGTATGGTCTGACGAACGCCGGTCTGCGTTTACCAAGGACCCGGAAGATCTCCGGCGCTTCCATTCTGACCTTATCATCTTCATCGTGCAGCAGTTTTTCGAATACAGGCATGTGATCCGCATAAACGTCCGGCGTGTTCGTCGCGATGTTCTCCGACGCCCAGATGAAGCTCAGTCTGACGTACGCCGCCTCGTCGGAAGCAAAACGGAACAGTCCCAGCCAGTACGGCTCAATCAGTGAATAGTCGGCGCGTCCGATTCTGCCGAATGCGTTGATCGCACGTTCCCGCAAAAGCGGTTCAGGGCTGTCCAGAAAAGGCTCTATCATCGGTACAACGTCCTGCACTGACATCGGATACGCAAGTCCCATCTCGCCCAGCAGCCAGAGCGCCTTCGCCTGTATCTTTACGGAGTCGTAGGTAAGAAGAGAAGAAACGAATGGAATACTTTCTTCCCAATTGTCCTTGTGCTTTGTCAATGCGCCAAGCTCTTTGTACAGTTCCAGTGCGGTCAATCCGGCATCTCCTTCAGTATCTTCAAATAGGTATCCAGCCTTGCGTTGATGTACCCAGCGAACAGATTTTCCATAGCAGAAATATTGTGTTTCACATGATACTCGTCAAAGGCGTTATAATAAGCTACCCTGTCAGTAAACTTGATGTCGATCGGCGGGTAGCCCGCTTTCATCAGTTCCAGATTGACAATCAGTCTGCCGGTTCTGCCATTTCCGTCGATAAAGGGGTGGATACTCTCAAACTCGATATGAAACCGTGAAAGCTTCGTTACGATGTGTTCCTCGCTTGCGGCATAGTCGAGAAGAAGCTGTTCCATCTTCGGCTTGATCAGATATGGCTGCACCGGTTCGTGATGCGCTCCCATAATGCGGACGGGAACTCTTCTGTATACGCCACGGTCATCCTTTTTGTCGGCAAGAACAAGATAGTGAATCTGCTTGATAATGCTTTCTGTGAGAGACGCTTTTTCTTTCACGAGCTCTCGGACATAATCGAAAGCCTCTTTATGACCGACCGCTTCCATATGATCCTTAAGCGGCTTCTGATCTATCGTAAGTCCACGGAGAACAAGATCGGTCTCCCGAAGCGTCAGCGTATTGCCCTCAATAGCGTTGGAGTTATAAGTGTATTCCACCGCAAACTCCTCGTTGAGCCGCTCCGTTTCACCTTCCGTCAAAGGTCTTCTTCCATCCAGTTTCTGTTTCTTGCGGTCGATCTGAGCGAGAACGCTCTCTTTTGATCTGAACCTTCCGTCTGCGGGTTTTTCGGCGTCAATCGGTATCTTCCAGCCGCGCCCTTGCTGATATGCGCCGGGGATTTTACCCTCGGAACACAGCACTCGGATTCTTCTGTCGGAAATGCCCCATTTAGAGGACACTTCTTTTACAGTCATATACATAAGCCCTCACCACCAATCTGATGCTTCATTTTACCACTTTATCGGAACAATAACAAGGCGATCGGAACAACATAATGCAATTTATCGGAACAATGCAGCTCTTTTGCGTCGGAACAACGAATCTTTAGCGGAACAATACGTGCGGGATCAGCGGAACAAAAAAGACACTCGGAAGGATCCTGACGATATCCGCAAGGGAAAAGCCCATATCCTTCAGGGCGGCGATGCGTCCGGCAGTAGGAAGTTGATCCTCTCTGTAATACCGATAATCCGTGAAGCGGTCGATCTCGGCCGGTTTCAAAAGGCCGATCTCATCATAGTTACGGAGCATTCTGACGCTGACTCTGGACAGTTTTGAAAATTCTCCGATTTTCAGCATAGCGGTACCTCCTGCGGTTTCCTTTTTGAGCTCACGTCAAGCTTAATGTTTGCCACAGTGTGAGAGTCAAGGGCTTTCTTTCACTTTTTTACCTTTTCGGAGCGAAGAAACATCCCCATTCATCTGTTTTTTTCCAAGTATTCTCCGTTTTCCAGCTCCAGCCGCATGAGCACGATCTCCTGCCAGCCTGTAAAGCGGGAGAGGAAGCCCTTGGGATTTCTGCCGTATTCCACGAATCCTGCACTCTCATACAAGCCTATTGCAGACCTGTTTTCTGCCACAACTTCCAGTTCCAGCTGGGTATATCCCGCTTTTTTTGCACATTCGATGCAGGCCACTGTCAGTGCCCGTCCGATGCCGAGACCCCAGTATGCCTTATCCACGCTGATGCCAAACTCCACCCGGTGCCGGGTCTTTTCCTTGCGGCCGACACAGTTGATTCCGGCGCTGCCCACAACTTTTCCGTCCAGCTCCGCGAGAAGCTCGATCTCATCGACGCTGTCTGTCTTCCTCCGCAGCAGCTCCGCCTCATCCTCGGAGGTATAGCTGTGCTCCTCCGGATATGTGAGCAGATAATCCGTCTGCGTATGGGTGAGGTTGAAGATATCGAGGAGCGCTTGCCCGTCCGATGCCGTCCCGTTACGGAGGATACAGGCTCTGCCGTCTTTCAGTGTAACTGTGCTGCTATATTCCATCTTGAAGCCCTTCCTTTTGCTGATTTACAACTTCTGCGCCAATCTCGCTCAGCCAGTCCTCTTTTGAGATTACCGACACATGTGTAATCCCGTTCGCCTCATCCGGATAATCGCAGTCGAAATGCATTCCAATGGATTCTGCTGTCCTGAGGGAAGGCTCATTGGTGTATTTGCAATACGAGTACAGTGCCGGATAATCCGTATTCCGGAATACCCAGCCCCCGACAGCCTTCGCAGCCTCTTTGGCGTAACCTCTGCGCTGGAAATCCCTGCGGATATGATAACCGATCTCAGGCAGCACATTTCCGTTGATGGTCTGAAGCGTCAATCCGCAGCCACCGATCATTTCTCCGGATCCTTTCAGGCAGACGGCCCACAGGCCAAACCCGTTTACACGGTAACGCTCCATATTTCGTTCGATCCAGGCTCTGACACGCGCCTCGTCGAAGGTATACGGATAATGCCGCATGATCTCAGTATTTGCAAGCACTCTGTACAGCGCATCATAATCGTTCCTGTCCATTTCCCGCAGAAACAATCTTTCTGTCTCCAGAAGACTGCTCGTTCCTTTAATACTTTGTGATCTGAAATCTACAATGTTCTGCTCCGCGCAATATCGTTTCCAGGATCTCAACCTCAAATAAACTATTGGGTTCCAGGCAATTTAAAACATACAAAATACTTTGTCTGCTGCAATTACACTGATCCGGATCATTAACCTGACCAGACTGTACTTTGGGACAAGTGCATTTCTCGTATCCAAGTTCATAGATATGTCCGGCCTCGATTACTTTTCCAAAATATCCGCTTCCATTCATTGCTTCGCCGTAGATTTTTTCAAAATCACCACCACAGGACTTCTACAACTTAATCTGTGCAGGAAGAACAGTGTCTTTTACACAGGTTACGGCTTGTTCATAATACTTGTCTTTCACAATTCGTCCCCTTATCTGCAAAGTCTGTACTTTGCATTCAGCACCAATTCTTTATCATCATCACCGGCATCTGAATAAAGTGTTTTCTCAAATCCAACACCGTTATGCCCAAGGCAAATATCCATAAAGCAGATGAAAATCCCCATATCGATTCGGTTGTAAAATGAAACCTTATCGGCAGGCATGATCCCTCTTTTTCCGGGCTTCCTGTATCTGTAAACCGAAAGCTCACCGTTGTTCTTTACAAGCCACGGTTGAGAATTGCAGGCACTCGGTGCAAAC